>PMHN01000145.1:184-3496 GCA_003156695.1 Gammaproteobacteria bacterium | reverse complement strand
TGCAGATACCCCCGCGCTCCACGTATTCCGAGTCGCCCGGCACCACCATTGAGTGCTGCCAGGACGTGTGGCTGCGAAGCCATGCGTGCTTGGCGGTGAGATAGCGCTTCACGCCGCCGCTCGTCGGCGAATAGAAGAGGGTCGTGTCGACGACGTGCATGCGGATTCCAGGCCTGTTCTCGCACCTTTTGAGAGGTGTCAGCAAGCTTCAGGCCCGCATTGCACCTTTTATGACGTACGAGTGTCAAGCTCGCATGGGCGGCCCATGGGTCGCTAGCCTGAAGGTGCTGGGGATCCCCCGGCCGCGTCAGGCCGCGCTGGAATGCAGCATGCCTGTGGCACGTGCCGCTGCGATCGCCTGCATGACTTCATGCGCGTCGGCCGTGCGCTCGGCACGATTTTTCGCGAGCATGCGGGTAATGAGCGATTCGTGGTGCGCCAGACTCGGCGGCAGTCGCGGCAGCGGCGCGTGCACGTGCTGTTCCAGCAGTTCGATGGCGGACTGGCCCGCGTAGGGCCGCTTCCCCGTCAGGAGCTCGTAGTAGATGACGCCCAGACTGTACAGATCAGAGCGGGCGTCGAGTTCCTCGCCCATCGCCTGCTCGGGGCTCATATAGTAGGGCGAGCCGCGCAGCACACCGGTGCGCGTGCTCTTCAGGTTGCCATCCAATTGGCGGGCGAGACCGAAGTCGATGAGCACGATGGCGTCGTTCTCGCGCAGCATGACGTTCGCGGGTTTCAGATCGCGGTGCAGGATGCCGGCGCCGTGAATGGCCTGCAGCGCCTCGGCGATGGCGGCGCTCAGGCGCAGTGCCTCGCGCGGCGCAAGCCCGCTTTTCATGCGCGTGCGCAGGTCTCCGGCGCGGAAATATTCCATGACGAGGTAGGCATGCTCGTCGCTCACACCCAGATCGTACAGGCGCACCACGTCAGGACTGGAAATGCGCTGGGCGATTTCGTACTCCTGCAGGAAGCGACGGAACGGGTCGACGAGTGCCTGCTCTTCCTGGGCATCACGGGCGACCTTCAGCGCCACCAGCGATCCCGCCCGCTCGCTCTCGCCCACGTACAGGTCGGTCATCGCGCGCCCTGACAGGCGGCGGATACAGCGGTAACCGCGAATGAACGCATCCCCGAAGCGTTGCGCCTCGCGCCCCGCGAGACTGGTGCGCCACACGGCACGCGCATGAGCCTGGCGCCGCTCCACGGCGGCGAGCACCTGCGGGAACGTCTCATGGTCCAGGTCATCCGCGCTCACCGACCAGGCGCCGATCGCAGCGGCGTCGCGCGCCAGCGTGGTGTCCGTGCCGCGGGACAGGAGCACGAGCGGCGCAAAGCCCGGCCGGCCGGCAAGTTCGCGCGCCCAGGCAAGACCACGGCCCCCGTGCCAGGCATCGGCGAGCAGCACCGCGTCGAAGCCCTGTGCGAGGAACTCCGGTTCGAGGGCGCCGCGCGCCACCGGGTCGTGAACCACGAGCTCGGCCTGCGGCCGCCAGGCCACGAGACGCTGCCGGATGTGCGCGCAGTGCGCGGCGTCTTGCTCGATCAACAACAGGCGCATCAGGAGGCGATTACAGCACGCGCTATCGCGCGCCGCTATGCACGGGGGGCATCTTCAGCCCGATGACAAGGTCACCCACGTTGGTGCCCGTTGGCCCGGTGTGCACCAGGTCCCCGCTCGCCGCCAGCGCCGTGCCCGAGTCCGCCTTCTGCAGGCAGTCATCGGGATCCAGTCCCGCGAGGGCAACGCGCGCGCAGCTGTCGGCGTCGACCAGTGCGCCGGCATCCTGTGTGACGCCGTCGGTGCCGTCGGTGCCGACCGCGAGCAGCAGCAGGTCCGCCTGGCCGGCGATGAGTTTCGCAGCCGCGAGCGCCAGATGCTGGTTGCGCCCGCCCTGCCCGGGAACCGGCGGCAACTGCACTGTTGACTCGCCACCCCACACGAACACTTCCGCGCTCAGCAGCCGCAGCTGGTGCGCAAAGCGCGACGCGAGCCGCGTGGCCGGCCCGTCAAAGCGCGCCGTGCCCGCGTGCACAGTAAGTCCGCGGTGCCGCGCTGCGGTTGCCACTGCAGCCACGGCGTCATCGGCGCTGGCGACGATTGCACGCTGTACCTGATCGCCGCCGGCGGCCGGACCCATGAGTCCCGAGCCAATCACACGCGTGTCGTCCCCGGGCACATCCGAGATGAACAACGCGCGGGCTGCGCGCCCGCGCAGCTGCGCGGCGAGCCCTCCCCCCTTGATGCGCGACAGCGCCCGGCGCCTCGCATTGAGCTCACCGATCGGGATACCGGCCGCGAGTCCGGCGACGTTGAGCTGCAGCAGATCGGCGAGACTCGCGCCTTCTGCGAGCACTTCCACCAGGCTCGATGCGCCGCCGGAAACGAGGAACAACGGCGCCGCCGTGCCCGGCAACCCATCCACCCACTCAAGCAAGCGCGCGCCCGCGGCGAGGGAGCGCGCGTCAGGAACGGGATGCGCGCTCTCCAGCAGCTCGACGTTGCCGTGAGCAAGCAGCTCCTGCGATGCGTGCCCTTCGCGGGTGATGACGAGCGTGTGCCGGACCCGCGCGCCGAGTGCGTCGTGGGCGCCCAGGGCCATGGCGGATGCGGCCTTGCCAACCGCGGCGATCCACACGCTGTCGGCCAGCCCCGCGCCGCCGGCGGGAGGCTGCAGTGCTGCACGCACGCTCACGCGACCGCTCACACGGCTAAGTCCCGCCTGCAGCAGCGCGAGCAACAGCTGCCGCCGCGGGTCGGTGGAGTCTGGCAGCGGGGCCGCCGCGCTCAGCTCCCGCGCACCACTTTGAGGCGGCCGCGCCGCTCACGGCGGGCGAGCCGCGCGGCGTCGGAGCGCTCCAGCTGCAGCCGCTCCAGGTACTCGGGCGTGACGTCGCCGGTCACGTATTCGCCCGAAAAGCACGAGGTGTCGAACTCCTCAATGCGCGCGTCCTCGTGCTTGCAGGCAGCGATGAGGTCATCGAGGTCCTGGTAGATGAGCCAGTCCGCGCCGATGAGCCGCGCCACCTCGTCCACGGTGCGGCCGCTGGCCACCAGCTCGCTCACCGCCGGCATATCGATGCCGTAGACGTTCGGGAAACGCACCGGCGGCGCCGCGGAGGCGAAATACACCTTGGCGGCGCCCGCCTCGCGCGCCAGTTCGATGATCTGCGCCGAGGTGGTGCCGCGCACGATCGAGTCATCGATCAGCAGCACCGTCTTGCCGCGGAATTCCAGATCAATCGCGTTCAGTTTGCGGCGCACCGATCGCTCGCGCTGGTCCTGGCCCGGCATGATGAAGGTGCGGCCGA
>PMHN01000145.1:0-158 GCA_003156695.1 Gammaproteobacteria bacterium | reverse complement strand
GAGCCGGTCGCCCATGCGCATGCGGGCGCGGTACACCGAGATGTTGTCGATTTTGGAGTCGGGCCGTGCAAAATACACGTATTCGAAGATGCACGGCGTATGCCGCGCAGTGGCGACACACTGCTGACTGTGGAGCCTGCCCTGTTCGTCGATGAACA
>PMHN01000215.1 GCA_003156695.1 Gammaproteobacteria bacterium | reverse complement strand
GCTCCGCGCCCACCGCCGGCTGTGCACACAACACCGCGTGCCCCAGTCCCAGCGGCGCCGACTGACGAATGTAAATGCAGGACGCGTAGGAAGGCAGCACGCTGCGCAGCTGCTTGACCAGATCACTCTTGCCCTGGCGGGCGAGCATGGCCTCGAGTTCCGAGTCGGAGTCGAAGTGATCCTCGATGGCGCGCTTGGANNTTGGAGGCGCCGGTGATGAACACCAGGCGGCGCGCGCCGGCGGCCAGCGCCTCCTCCACCGCGTACTGGATCAGGGGCTTGTCGACCACCGGCAGCATTTCCTTCGGACTCGCCTTGGTCGCCGGCAAAAAGCGCGTGCCCCGGCCCGCCACCGGAAATACGGCGGTACGGATCATCGACTTCGGACTCGTCCTCATCAATTTCCCCCGGCGGCGTGATCGACGCGTTCCGCCCATTTGAACACCGCCGGCCGCATGCTGTCCCAGGCGTGACACTTCGGGCAACGCCAGTACCAGCCGACGCTGTTCAATCCGCATTCATCGCACTGATAGCGGCCGCCGGCGTCCCCGATACGGGTGAGGAGCGCGCTCAGCGAGCTGGCTTCGGCTGCCGACAGCACAGCGCCGCCAGGCTCCCCTGCCACCTGTGGCAGAAGCGTGACGTCCTCGGGAGGCGCGGCCGTGGCCAGCAGCCACGCGACCTGCCGCGGGGTGACCCGGCCACCATGCCGCAGCCGCTCGCCGAGCTCGTTGATCGCGGTCGCGCTGCCGGTGCGGCGCGCGATGACCAGCACCGCCGGGATGATCTCGAGCGCGAGTGCCGGGGAGGTTTCCAGCGCCTGCATATACAGGAGCAGCGCGCCGGGTGAATCGCCCGCCTGCTCGCAGATACGCGCGGTAAGGATGTCGGCGCGCGGCAGGTCCGCCTGGTGGTTGCGCGCCTGACGCAGCAGGGTGCGTGCGCGCTCAGCGTCGCCCTGCACCAGGGCGTGCTCTGCGAGCTCACACAGGTAATGGGCGCCGATCCGGCCGCGCTCGGCCTGCACGGCGGCGGGCAGCTCGTGAAACACCTTGAGCGCCTTGGCCCAGTCGCCCTGGATTTCGTAGATTCCCACCAGCTGATCGAGGGCGATATTGCGGTACTCGCGCGAGGCGGCAAGTTCCTCGAGGACCCGTTCGGCGCGGTCCATGAGACCGGCACTCTGGTAATCGAGCGCCAGCGCGAACGCCGCCTTGTCGGCGACTCCCGCGCCTTCCTGCTCGCGCAGCCGCGAGTGGATCGCGATGGCCCGGTCCACTTCCCCGCGTCGGCGGAAGAGGCTCCCCAGGGCGAACTGGATTTCCGTGGCGTCGCCGTCGGCTTCCGCCATGCGCGAGAAAACTTCCGCGGCGTGATCGAAGCGGTCGTTGATCAGGTGGTCGAGGCCGACGTAGTAGTCCCGCGGCAGCCGCACGGTGCGCGCGGCGCCATTGCGGCTCCCGAGATAATAGGCCGCGAAGCCCACCAGGATGAAGGCGAGCCCGAGCAGCAGTGGAGGCAGCTCAAACACGCCCCGACGATATCAGGTCCGCGTGTCTGACGATAAGCGGGCGGCTCAGGGCGTTAGTGGGATTCGACCACCGGCAGCTTCCAGTCCCCATCCAGCCCCGCGCCGAGCTCGAGATAGTCGGAGGCGTTGCGGTGGCAGCTCTTGACCGGCGTGGGATCCAGGGTCTGGAGGTCAGAGCTCCAGCAGTCCCCGACGATCGAGCAGTAGCAGGCCTGGAAGGTGATCTCACCGCGAGCCGCGGAGAAGCGCTGCCAGAGATCGACGTTGGACCGCGAGAGCAGCAGCTTCAGCATGGTGACCTTCTCGCGCGCGCGCAGCACGCCGATGAGGCTCGACTCCTGACCCAGGCCGATGTTGTCTCCCACGTCCGCCTTGGTAACCCCCTGGCGCAGCCCGCAGCACGCCTGCAGCAGCTCCACGTAGCCGCGGATGACCTTGCCCTGGTAGCGCACCACGAGCGACTTGAGGATCGCAGGTCCCGCGCCATCGTTGCTGATGCCGACCGAAACCACCTGCGCGCCGTTCTCGATGCCGTAGGAGCTCGCGAACTGCAGGAACGGCCAGGAATTCGCCGCCACCAGGCGCGACTGCACCTGGCCTAAGTGAACGGCCACGCCGAGTGAGATCAGGGAGATCAGGATCGCGGAGCCTGCGATCGCGAAATCGAGCAGGCGGTGACCGGTGCGGCGGGGCTCGAGGCGCACGCCCTCCGCATCGGCGCTCAAGGGGGTGTGCGGCGGGTGGACCTCAGGCGGTGCAATGGGCGGCCGCGAGACGGCGGGCGTCGCGTCGTCCCCGGGCACTTCGTCCACGATCAGTCCCGAATCGGCCGGTCGGCGCCGTCGTTGACGCGCTCGCGCAGGTCCTTGCCGGGCTTGAAGTGCGGGACGTGCTTGCCCGAGAGCGCCACCGCCTCGCCGGTCTTGGGGTTGCGCCCCTGGCGCGGCGGCCGGAAGTGCAGCGAGAAGCTGCCGAAGCCGCGAATCTCGATGCGCTCTCCCTGCGAGAGCGCATCGCTCATGATCTCCAGAATCTGCTTGAGCGCGAGTTCAACATCCTTCGCCGGCAGATGCTTCTGCTTGGCGGTGATGATCTCGATGAGTTCCGACTTCGTCATGCGCTGTTGGGACGCGCTCTAGTTACGCTCGCCGGAGCCTATTTGCTCTTTCAGCAGGTCGCCGAGACTCGTGCCGGAGGAACTCCCCGAATCAGAGCGGTAGCTGGAAACTGCCTCGGCTTCCTCGTGCATTTCCTTGGCCTTGATCGACAGCGAAATGCTGCGCGACTTGCGGTCAACGCCGGTGAACTTCGCCTCGATCTCTTCGCCCACCTTCAGCACCGCGCGCGCGTCTTCCACGCGATCGCGCCCCAGCTCAGAGGCCCGCAGCTGCCCTTCGATCCCGTTGCCCAGATCGATGATGGCGCCGCGCGCGTCGACTTCCTTCACCACGCCCCTGACGACCGTGCCCTTGGGGTTGTCGGCGATGTAGGCGGAGAACGGGTCCTTCGCCAGCTGCTTGATGCCGAGNNCGGGCTGATCCCAGGAGATGTCCGAGAGGTGCACCAGGCCGTCGATGTTGCCGGGGAGACCTATGAAAATGCCGAAGTCGGTGATGGACTTGATCTGGCCGCCGACCTTGTCGCCGCGGTTGTA
>PMHN01000231.1 GCA_003156695.1 Gammaproteobacteria bacterium | reverse complement strand
CGCCGCACTACATGAGTCCCGAGCAGGGTCACGGCGAGCCCATTGACGTGCGCAGCGATCTCTACAGCCTCGGCGTCATCCTCTTTGAGATGCTCGCGCGGGCGAAGCCGTTCGCCGACGAAAATCCCATGGCGATCATCTACAAGCACCGCCACTCGCCCGTTCCGCGCATTCCGGAAGAATTTGCGCCGCTGCAGCCGCTCATCGACAGCCTGCTCGCCAAGCTCCCGCAGGATCGCTTCAGCGACGCGGCGACCGCGGCTGCGGCGCTCGCGACGATGGCGCAGCAATTACCGGGCTAATTCGCGCAGCTCGAAGCGCCCGCGCTCATACCAGAGGTAGCTCCCCTGCTCATACCAGGCGCCGAGCACGATGCGCTGCGCCGGCGCGCCATCAAGCTCGAAGTCGTGCACCCCCGGGCGATGCGTATGGCCGTGAATCACGCGACGCACGCGTGCAGCGCGTAGCGCCGCCTCTACCGCACCAGCGTTCACATCCATGATGTAGGGGACCGTGCGGGCGGTATGCCGCCGGCTGCCGGCGCGCGCCTCGTCGGCCAGCAGCTCCCGCTGCGAGCGTGGCAGCGCCAGAAAGCGCCGCTGCCAGGCGCTCGTGCGCACGAGGCTGCGCAGCTCCTGGTAGGGATGGTCGTCGGTGCACAGGGCATCCCCATGCGTCAGCAGCACCCGTTCGCCGTCAAACTCCGCCACCACCGGGTCGGTCAGCAGACGGCAGCCGCTGCGGGCGGTGAAACCTGCGCCCAGCAGGAAGTCGCGGTTGCCGTGCAGCGCAAAGCAGGCGACGCCGCGGCGATCGAGTGATTGCAGCGCGGCGCACACGCGTTGCTTCTGCTCGTCCTGGTCATCATCACCCACCCAGGCCTCGAACAGGTCGCCGAGAATGTAGAGCGCTTCTGCGGCCGCGGCGTGGGTCGCGAGAAAGTCCAGGAACTGTTCCGTGGCAAGCGGTGCGCTGGCGTCCAGGTGCACGTCCGAGACGAACAGGCGCGCCATCGGCTTAGCGCTACTTCGGCGAAAGAATCGTGTCGTGCTGCGGCGTGGCCACCGGACTCACGGTCGGTGCCTGCACGCTGGCGGCCCCGGGGGTGATGATCTCCATCTTCTCGATGATCACCGGCTTCAGCGGCGCATCTCTGGTGAATTCTCCGACAGCGCCGGTGGGGGCTTCGCCGATGCGGTCGATGACGTCCATGCCCTGCACGACCTTGCCAAACACCGCATAGCCCCAGCGCGTCGCCACCGGATCGAGGTCCGGGTTGTCGACGAGGTTCACGTAGAACTGCGCGTTGCCCGAGTGGGGCGCGTCGCCGCGTGCGAGGCCGACGGCGCCGCGTTTGTTCTGCAGGCCGTTGCCCGATTCGTTGAAGATACTATCGCGCGTGGGCTTGAGCTTCATGGTCGTGGCGTCGTGGCCGCCACCCTGGAAGACGAAGTTGGGCACCACGCGGTGGATCAGCGTGTTGGAATAAAACCCCTCGCGCACATAGCGCAGGAAGTTCGCGGCCGTGAGCGGGGAGCGCTCGGTGCGCACTTCGACGACGAACTCGCCCATGTTGGTCGTGACTCTCACCTGCGTGGTCGCCTCGGCGGCCCGCGCCGCCCCCTGCACGAGCAGTGCGCCCAGCGCTAAGGCAGTAAGGGCGGCGATCCGGGTCCGGCATTGGCTAGGCATTGATCCTCCGTTGTCTCTCGACCGGCGCTTGCCGGGCGCGAGATTCTATAGCCCGGCGCGAAATTCAGCGACTGCCGCCGTGCGCCACGTGGTTTGCGGTACACCGCTCCCGTAACATGGTGGCCATGAGCGGCGGTGCAAATTCGGTTACAAGTGATCCTGCGCCGCGTGTCACCCGGTTCGCGCCAAGCCCCACGGNNGCGCAGGGCTCCCGTAACATGGCAGCCATGAGCGGCGGTACCAATCCGGTTGACTGTGAAGTGGCGCCGCGCGTTACCCGGTTCGCGCCCAGTCCCACGGGGGAGCTGCACCTGGGAAACGCGCGTACCGCACTGTTCAACCTGCTGCTCGCACGCCACGGCGGTGGCCGCTTCCTGCTGCGTATCGAAGACACCGACGCCGAGCGCAGTCGCGAGGCGCACACCAGCGCTCTGCTCGCGGAGCTGCGCTGGCTCGGGATCGAGTGGGATGCGGGTCCGGACCGGGAAGACGCCCACGGGCCGTACCGCCAGTCGCAGCGTGGCGAGCTCTACGCGCGGTACCTGGCGGCGCTCGAGGAGCGCCAGGCGGTGTACCCGTGCTTCTGCACGCCGCTGGAACTGGAGCTGGCGCGCCGCGCGCAGCTCACCGCCGGCAAGCCGCCGCGCTACGCCGGCACCTGCCGGGAGCTGAGCGTGGCGCAGCGCGCGGCCCGCGCGGCGCAGGGGTCGGCCACGCTGCGCTTTCGGGTGCCGCACGGTGAACGCATCGACTTCGTGGACTTCGTGCGCGGCCCGCAGAGTTTCCGCAGCGACGACATCGGCGACTTCGTGGTGCGGCGCGCCGACGGCAGCGGGGCGTTTTTCTTCTGCAACGCGGTGGACGACGCCAGCATGGGCGTCACGCATGCCCTGCGCGGCGAGGACCACCTGAGCAACACGCCACGGCAGCTGCTGATTTTGCGCGCTCTGGGCCTGAGCGCGCCGGACTACGGGCACATCGCTCTCATTGTCGGCGCCGACGGCGCGCCGCTTTCCAAGCGCCACGGCGCCGTGAGCCTGCGCGAATACCGTGAGCGCGGTTACCTGCCGCTGGCGCTTGCCAATCACCTGTTCCGGCTGGGACATTCGAGCGCGCAGCACGGACTTATCAGCCTCGATGACATGGCGCGCAGCTTCGATCCGGCACACCTGGGCCGCGCCCCGGCGCGCTTCGATGAGCAGCAGCTGCGCATGTGGCAGAAGGATGCCGTGCAGCGGTTAAGCCCGGACGCCGCCCGCGACTGGTTGCAGGCCGTAATCCCTGCCGGTCTCGAGGCGGGTGCGGCGAGCGCATTCATTACCGCGGTGCTGCCCAATCTGGTGCTGCCAGAGGACGCGCGAGCGTGGGTCGAGATCGTATTCGGCGCGCCGCCGGCGCTCGCGGCGGCGGGCGAGGAGCTGGTGCGCGGCGCGCGGCTGCAATTTGGCACGGTTAAGCTCATGAAACCGCAGGCTTCACGCTCTCGCAGCCCTGAGCTGTATCTGCTGGCGAAGGCCATTGTGAT
>PMHN01000198.1 GCA_003156695.1 Gammaproteobacteria bacterium | reverse complement strand
CTTTGAGGGCGCCCCCGCTGGTCACTTAGCCGCGCTTGCCGGGTACCTGGTCGCCGCATTGTTCCCGGTGATGCTCGGGCTGCTGTCAGTCGGGATTGTTTGCTTTCTGGACGTGAGATGTGCGCAGTACCTGACTCAGTCCACGGCCAAGCAGTACGAGCGGGTTCTGATCGCCGCCGGCGGGACGGTCCCTCGGAACGCCGGGGACCAGTCCCAAATCGAGGTACTTACCACCGAGGGGCAAGCGCTGGAACAGCGCGCGCAGCATTGGAACTCCTGGTCGGAAGGGGTCGGGCTAGCGGGATGGGCCCTGCTCGCTGTCTCCTTCGCAATTGTGGCAACGGGCGTTGTGACAGCGCTCGGCTGCTTCTGATTCGCTGCCCGGCGCAGAGCGGTAGCACGGTGGTGGCATTCCGCGTACGCATTTAAGCAACTTCAGTGCAACTTGCCAGAGTCGATNNCAACGATAGCGCGGTGGCCATTGACTACTCCAACGTGAGCGACGCCAGAAGCGATGGCGAAATCAGGCCGTCTGCAAGTCCGCTCATGATGATGAAAGACTCGAGCAGCGGCTCAGTGAAGCGATAACGGTAGCGGCGGCGCTCGCCGGTCTTCTCAAGCGGCGCAGATCGTCCGGCCTCGCAGAGCTTGCTGAGATGCCGCGCAAAGGCGGGAATCTCATACGCCTTACCCATGATGGCGCTGAGGGGGTTGGATACATCCGCGGCCTGGAAATAGCTGAGACCGTCCTTGCGCGCGATGGCGCACNNACGCCAGTAGTACCTGACGGAATAGCGCCGACTTATGGGAGCTTGATACGGCATTGAGGTACTGAGTCTTAATGCTGTGCTGGGCGTCTGTAACCGCATCTTTCAGAGCACGCTCGACGTCAACACTCGAAACGGTGCGGCTCATTCCGGCGATCGCCTGCCTCACAGCGTTTCGAGCAACTAAGTGGGTGTTATGCGGCAACCCCTGCGACAGGCGCACTATCTGAGCGATTGCGCCCGGATCAAATGTGACGCCTAACTTCTCGGAACCGGCAACGATGATCTGCTGGAGTTCCCCTCCCTGCATCCTTGGCATGTGAATTTGAACCAACGCGCGCGATACAGATGCGTGATCCTTGATGAGTCTATCGACAGTGTCAGCGACGCCCACCAGGAGCAGCGTGACCTTGGCGCTGGTGTCGGATAGCGTCTTGATCACGTCAGTGAAGGCTTTGCTTGTCTTCGCCGGCAATCGGTCGAACTCATCGAAGATAATGAGGAGGTGCGTACCGGCGGCCGCAAACAGCAGCCGCAGAGAATTAGCGTCGACTCGTTCTGTCACGTGGTCAGAGAGGCGCTTGACCTCGCCCTCCTCGACCGCAGTGAATCCGACTCCGCGGCGCTTGGAGTTGTACTTGAACTCGCTCAGCGCCTTTTTCCAAATTGTCTCGAAAGTGTCGGCGCCCTCGCAGTTAACCTTGCACGTGAGAGTCTTCATGGCGCCACCGGCCAAGATCTCGATGATGTTCGCCAGTGATGTCTTACCGACGCCGCGCTCGCCATACAAAATGGCATGCAAGCCGACTTGGCCGAGTGCGTCCAGAACCTTGCTTATTTGATCGGTGCGGCCTGCAAACAACTCGCGCACGGTGATTGGGGTCCTCGGGGTGAATACCCTGGACACCTGAATTTGAATTTCCTGTATCTCTGCCGTCGTGAGGGGCAGCAGCTCAAACTGGGTAACATCTGGCACGGGCTTTCTCTGGTCCTAGGGCGCTACCGCAAAGCTACAAGTAACTCGCTTAGTTGGTCAAGTAATGGCCCATACCTGGTCCTGACGCTGCGCTGGAGGCAGGTGCCGACGCTCTAGTTCCCCACTGGGGCCGCGCGTGCGCCGCGTGGCTGCGCGCAGTTGCGCATTCAGGCCGAGCTGAAGGGGGGACTGCTCTACAAGGCGAGCCAGAAGGCGAATGGTGGCACACCGGCTAAACGAGCTAGGTCGCACGCTGCTACCGAGTCACCCAAGACCCTCGAAGAACTTGAGGCTTTGCGCCTGGGCGAGCCGAGCCGTATAGTCCCAATGCCCGCCACGGTGTGGCGGCTCCGGTGCCGAGCGGAATTTCTCGGGTTTGGTAAAGGTGATCGTATGAACACGCCCAGAAAAGGCGGACGCCCGTCCGCGTCTCAGAATCCTAACTCCCCCTTCAGTGGTGACGGCCTGTCAAGGCTCCTCGCGGGTTCCCAAGAGCCAGCGCCCAAGCTACACGTCGGTCAGGACCAAGCCGGTAACCCGACACTCCGGGTGGAGATGCCGGTTGATCCGAAGCGGTATACCCTGCAGCGCGACGAGGATCGCCCGCTCCAGTTCGATGGCGCGGCCCTCGCGTCCGCGGAATCGCGCAGCGGGCACACGACACATCGCGTGGCCATCTATCGGACCCGCGGCGGCAAGTTTGTCACCGAATTTTCCAGCCGCCCCGCTGGCGCCGCGACGATCTACAACGACCCTCCTCGCCTCCCCGAAAGCAACGAGCTTGCGGACTACAGAGAGCTATTCATCGAGGCCGTCATAGAGCAAGCAGAGTGGCGCGAGGGCAAGGCGGAGGAGCACCCCCGGGACATCAGAAACCACGACAGTGCTGCGGCGCTGCGGTACCTGGCTTCCCGCCTCGACCAAGTGCCTGAAAACGATACGCGCTGGATTTGTCTTTGGTTGGCCGAGAACAACCTGAGTGACGAGCACCCGGACGACGACACCACGATCACCGAGCGGCAGCTCGCGGCTAAGTCGGAGATTCTCCGGGCCTACGGCTTCTATAATGTTCGGACCGTAACGAAACCGGACCTTGAAGTCCGGCGCTTCTTGGATGAAATGATTAATGGGCTAGAGCGCGCGGCTCAACCTGAGGACGTTACGCTGCCATCGGGAAAGGCGGCGGTTTTTGATTCGCTCGACGACGCTCTGGGCTGGTTCCGGCCTGGCAAGCTGACAAATGAGCTTCTGAAAANNGGCGCTTGTCCACAAAAAATTCGATCAATGAACGACGAGGAACTCAAGATCCATGATGCAGCGGTAGCCTTCGCGAAGGCTCACAAGCGCACCCGCTGCGTGCAGTTGACGGACAAGACTCGCTACGTGCCCGAAGAACATCCGGTGTCCGTGTTTATGGCCGGTTCACCGGGCGCTGGCAAGACTGAAGCGGCGAAGGAGATCATTGCGCAGCTCGAGGCTCGCCCCGGTGCGCCAAAGATTCTGCGTATCGATCCGGACGATCTTCGCTGCGAGTTTCCGGGGTACAACGGATCGAACTCCTGGTTGTTTCAGCGCCCCGCGTCTTCGTGGGTCGACCGAATGCATGACCTGGCCCTAGATCAGGGACAGAGCTTCATTCTTGATGGAACGCTGTCGAACCTCGATCGTGCCCGGCAGAACGTCCAGCGGAGCCTTGGGCGAAAGCGCGAGGTGACCGTCCTTTATGTCTACCAGAGCCNNGGCTATTTGTACAGGCCCGGGAGGCAGAAGAAGGCCGACATATTCTGCCGGAACGCTTCATCGATCAATATTTTGGGGCTCGTGACGTGGTAAACGCTTTAAAGCGGGAGTTCGGGCCCAAGATACAGGTCGATCTCCTATTGAAACCGAATGACAACGTAGTCAAGCTGGTTCGCGTCGGAATCGACGAGATCGATAGACATGTGCCAGAGTGCGTCACGAGAGAGGAACTCGAGGCGGCGCTGGGACTTGAAAGGTAGCAAGTGTTCTCTTTCTTCCGAAGGTTCTTTCGAAGACGGCGGGCGGTCGCATCGACGCCGCTCTCGGATTTCGTGCGCCTTGCATCATCGGCAGAGAAGAAGAGAGTCTACGTGATAGCGCTCAAGCGAGCGTCCGACTCACAGAACAAGGTGATTGAGCGCACTGAGGCGCGCCGCGCCTGCGGCGCTGGGGCATAAACGTCCTCGCGTTGTGCCGGGCTGGTACGCGCCCTGGTGCGGCCGGAGAATCGGGGGGATT
>PMHN01000241.1 GCA_003156695.1 Gammaproteobacteria bacterium | reverse complement strand
CGGCTGATCAATGAGTCCGCGGCCCAGATGCTCGGTGACAAGCGCGCCTACCCGGATGCCTTGATCGGCGAAGCCTCGCCGCGACTCCTTTATCTGCTGGAGTCCTGGCGTCAGCGCGCTGTTGCTCCAGCGGCCCATATTGCGGACCAGACCTTCGTCGCCGCCGATGGCGCCCGTATGATCCGCCCGCATTTCGCACCACTCGAAGCCACCACCCCGGCACCGCTGCTGATATTCCTGGAGGACACGAGCCTGATTGAGGAGAAGGTGCAGCAATCCAAGCTCGCGGCCCTCGGGCGCTTAAGCGCCAGCATCGCCCACGAGATCAGAAACCCCGTCGGCGCCATGAGTCATGCGGGTCAGCTCCTGGCGGAGTCGCCGAACCTTACGAGCGAGGATCAGCGCCTGACACAGATCATCCGCACCAATGCCGACCGTGTGAGCGGCATCATCGACAACGTGCAGCGCCTGTCGCGGCGCGAAGCGGCGCGGATCGAGCGCTTTGCGCTGGCGGGGTGGACCGAGGAGTTCCAGGAGGAGTTCGCCGCCACCATGCAATGGCCGCGCACGCGCCTCACGGTGAGCAGTGGCGCGCAGGACATCGAGGTTCGCGTCGACCCCGATCAGCTGCGACAGATCCTGTGGAATCTGTGTGAGAACGCGGTCAAACACGCGGTGCGGGACGACCCCGACCAGAGTGTCGAGATACGATACGGGCGCATGAGCGGCAGCGCGCGCCCGTTCCTGGAGGTCGCCGATCGTGGGCCGGGCGTGGCCCCGGAGCATGTCGGGCGCATCTTTGAGCCGTTTTACAGTGGCGGGCAGGGTTCGGGACTGGGACTTTTTCTCGCCCGTGAACTTGCGCAAAGCAACGGCGCCACACTCCTCTATGAGCCGCGCGCGGGCGGCGGCACGGTGTTCCGGCTGGTGTTCGCAGATCCGCGCCGGTGGGAGGTTTGATGAATCAGGAACTCCCGGGGAGCCGCGGCGCGGCAGAGCAGCCGGTGGTGCTCGTCGTCGACGACGAGCCGGACCTGCTCGAGCTCGTCAGCCTCACCCTGAGCCGCATGAACATGAAGACCCGCACTGCCGGGGACCTCGCCGGCGCGCGCAAGCTCCTCAAAGCCGAGCGCTTTGATCTGTGCCTCACCGACATGCGGCTGCCCGACGGCGATGGGCTCGACCTCGTGGGCTGGATCCAGGAGAACCGCGCCGCTTTGCCGGTGGCGGTAATCACGGCACACGGCAACGTCGAGGCGGCCGTGCGGGCGCTCAAGCTCGGCGCCTTTGACTTCGTTTCCAAGCCCCTGGACCTGGGCGTGCTGCGCAAGCTGGTAGGCAGTGCCATCAGGCTAGGCTCCTCTATTGAGGAAACCGCTGCGACGCTGCGCGGTCCGCTTCTCCTCGGCGGTTCTGCGGTCATGGAGCAGGTGAGAGAGATGATCGCGCGCGTGGCGCGCAGCCAGGCGCCGGTGCACATCTGCGGCGAGTCGGGCACGGGCAAGGAACTGGTCGCGCGCATGATCCACGAGAGCGGTGCGCGGCGTGAGGGACCATTCGTCGCCGTGAACTGCGGTGCCATTCCGACAGAGCTCATGGAAAGCGAGCTCTTCGGGCACAAGCGCGGCAGCTTCACCGGCGCGGTGGCTGATAAGAAAGGTCTCATCCAGAGCGCCGAAGGGGGCACGCTGTTTCTCGACGAGGTGGCGGACCTGCCGCTGCACATGCAGGTGAAACTGCTGCGGGTGGTGCAGGAAAAGACCGTACGCCCGGTGGGCGACGCCCGTGAAGAGACGGTCGATGTGCGCATCCTCTCCGCCACCCACAAGATCCTAGCGGATCTGGTGGCGCAGGGTCTGTTCCGCGAGGACCTCTTCTATCGCATCAATGTCATTGAGCTGCGCGTGCCGGCCCTGCGCGAGCACGCCGGCGATATCGGTGAAATCGCAGAAGCGATTCTTGAGCGTCTGGCGCGGCGCACCAGCACCACCGCGCCGGAGCTCTCCCCGGACGCGCTGCGCATGCTCGAGACCTACGCCTTCCCGGGCAACGTGCGCGAGCTGGAGAACGTACTCGAGCGAGCCCTGACCTTGTGCACGACAGGGGTCATTACCCCTGAACACATCCGTTTGCGCGCCAGTGCAAGGGCTGACCCGGCGAGCCCCGCTGCCGCGTTGACGGTCTCGCCCGTCGAGGGCGGTGGCGCACTCGGCAGCCAGCTCGAGAGCATCGAGCGCGACGCCATCGTGAAGGCACTGGAGAAGACCCGCTACAACAAGACGGCAGCAGCGAAGCTCCTTGGGATGAGCTTTCGGGCGCTGCGCTACCGGATCAAAAAGCTCGGGATCGAGTAATCGGGCGGCGGCAATCCCGAGCGGCACGGCAAATGTGGCTGCGCCTCACAATTTTACTTACCTGGCAGCTGCGCGTGCTCGATGCGGACCAGAATGGTCATCTTAATCCCAGCTAATCCGCTGCCCGAGTCGCCGACCCGAATGATGACACGCTCCCGCCGCGTAGCCTTCGGACTGACGCTGGACCTGCTCCTCTGGTATGCCGCTCCAGTCGCGTTTCTGACGCTCTACCTTAGCACGTACTCAGCGCCTCGCTCTGCGGTGCTGCCGCATCTGCTTCTTCTGGCTCTGCCGTTCACGGCACTGATCCTTGTCCGGTTCGCACTATTGCGCCTCTTTGGCCGGTCGATCCTGCAGCGCGCCACGTCCTCCCTCATCGTCTTCAGTGCGCTGACCCTGATCCTCCTCTACTACACGTGCGCGCTCATCGGACTGCATTTCTGGGGTGGCGTTGTTGCCTGGAACGTGATCCCCACCTACTTTGCCCAGGCACCCGAGCTGCTGGACGCGATCGGCGCATCCCTTTGGATCGTGATTGCGGCCCTGGCGCTGGCCGGCGCGCTGTTGTTTGCGCTTTGCTGGTCCTACCTTGCCCGCTTCGATTGGACTCCCGAGGTCGGCGGCTCCAACATATTCATCGCCACTTGCGTAGTTGCCGGCCTTGCAATCGTCGGGGCGGAGATCTACAGGTTCGCGAACGCGCCAAGTACGACCGAGTTCGAGCCGATCTCCCTCACCCTGTTTCCGGGCGCTGGCGGAGTACGGGATATGGAGGGTCATGCCATCAACGCACAGGCGGCACGAGCCGCGGACGCAGCCGAAGACCAGGCGCGCGCAGCCTATATGCCTGCAATCCCCGGCGCCCGTAAGAACCTGATCGTGTTCGTGGTCGATGCACTGCGTCCCGATCATATGAGCTTATTTGGGTACGCTCGCGAGACCACTCCCAATCTCGATCGCCTCGATCGCTTAGGCGAAATGCGCAAAATCATTGCGCACGCATCGTGCGGCGACACCATCTAGGGCCTCCTCAGCATGTGGGATTCAAAATTCCCAAAACAATTCTCTTTTCGGCCTTTCGGGCTGCACGAGGTATTACGCCGGAACGGTTATCGGGTCCACGCCATCCTCAGCGGTGACCACTCGGCGTTCTACAACATGAAGAGCTACTACGGCACAGTCGACACGTATTTCGATGGCACCCAGGCGCGTGGTCGATTCANNCATGCCCGATTTTGCCGGCACACCGACCATGTTCCAGTTCCATCTGATGTCGGCGCACGTTCTGCGCAAGCGCGATGACAGTGGTCGATATCAACCTGCAAAGCGTTATATCGGCGGGGGCAGCGACACGGATGCCCCGAGCACGCCCGTGCAAAGCGCGGTCAACTTCTACGACAACGGAGTCGCCAACGCAGACGCGTTCATCGGACGGCTGCTAGACAGTCTTGACCGCAAGGGATACCTGCACAACGCGCTGGTGGTGATCACCGCCGATCATGGCGAGTCCCTGGGCGAGCACGGGATGCTGTCCCACGCGAACAGCGTTCATGAGGAGTTGTTACGTATCCCTGTAGTTCTGATTTCCTGCGGAGACGAATCCCGGGCTGCCATCGACCAAAGTCCACTGCCACTGCAGGTGGACATCGCGCCGACGCTTCTTCAGGAACTCGGACTGCCACAGCCGCGCACGTGGGTGGGACGGCCTCTTCAGAACACAGCGCGTGAGCCCTTCGCGTATTTCGAGGAACGATCGTATGCGGGGGTAATTGATATGCGCGATTCGAAGCAACCATGGAAGTACTGGATCGACCGCGTCTCAGGCGGCGAGCACGCCATTGACTTGCGCGCCGACCCCGGGGAGACCGCAAATCTCATCGGCCGCGTGCCGGACTCCCTCAGGCAGGAACTGCGATTCCGCGCCGTGCTCGGTACCCCGCCAGGCCCTTTTGGGACCTTGGCCCTAAACAATGACGCCCGCGTCACGGGGCGCCGCGACCGCTGACACGGTGGCGCAGGTGACGCCTTGGGTCACTTTCTGACGCGGCGTCCAACGGGTGGCGTCAGTCTG
>PMHN01000050.1 GCA_003156695.1 Gammaproteobacteria bacterium | reverse complement strand
CATTGCGACCTGGCAGTCGCGGAATGCCCGGTTAGCATCATCAGTCGCCACCACCTTGTTGAGTGTTGGAAAAGCGCAGTCGTTGAGTTCCATCACGACGCCCTGCAGCGCCGGCTGCGCCGGCGTGATTTCCAGCAGGTGCAGATTCACGCGCGTGTCGCGGCCAAACAAAGCGCCGGCGGCGACGCGAAAGGCGAGGGCATAACCGATCTGGCCGGCGGCACCGGTGATTGCAACGTTGACTGCGGGTTTCATGGGCGAAGCGTTTCTTCTGACAGTAAAGGGAACCTCAAATTCTAGCGGCGATCAGGCGCTGCCCCTAATCCATGGGCCGAAATCGCAGGAAGCGATNNAGGCGTGACTTTGGCCGGCTACATCAGTGACCGCGGGGCTGGCTCCGTTGCGTCGACACGCCCTAATCGCACCCCGGGACTCAAACGCGATGCGTGAGGGTGCGCTCCAACCGGACGCGAGAGGCCACACCCCACCTGTAAGGGTCCGAAAGGGAGCCGGGAACGCCCGGTTGGTGAATCGGCTTGACACTATGGTAGTGTGCTAGTAGAGTACAACACCAATGAAAGCCCACCTGCAGGTGCAGGGAGGCCGGAAGAGACAGACCAGATAAACGCCAAGGAGATCCGAATCATGAACGCCCTCAATGTCCTCTATCGTGACGTCACCTGCGCCGCCGCAGCCGCCCTCATCACCGTCGTGCTGGGACTGAGCTTCGTACAGTCCACGGCCGTGGCTCCTGGCGAACGCGCTGCCGCGACCCCGATCGTGTTCCTGCAGATGCAGCCGGGTTGGTTCGGGCAGCCGCAGCCGGCCGTTTTGGTAGATTAGTTCGCTACCCCTCCGTCACAGGCTTCAGGACATCAAAATGGACCCGCAGTGGGACGAGAGCCAGCCGATATACCGGCAACTGCGTGACCGCGTGGTCGCCATGATCCTGGAGGGTGCCCTGAAGGAAGGCGACGCGTTGCCATCGGTGCGCAGCGTCGCCGCAGACTTCCGGGTCAACCCGCTGACGGTTCTGAAGGGCTACCAGCAGCTCGTGGACGAGCAGCTGGTGGAGAAGCGCCGCGGTCTGGGCATGTTCGTGAGCACCGGAGCGGCCAAGGCCCTGATGAAGGACGAGCGGCAACGCTTCCTCGAAGACGAATGGCCGAGGGTGCTTGCCAGCATCCAGCGGCTTGGGCTCTCCGCAGGGGAGCTGCTGCGCCAGAGCGCGGCTCCAGCGCCCCCGGTCCCACGCACATCAGCAGGTAAAGAAGATGACAGCAGTAATTGAAGCGCGGGGCCTGACCAAGGCATTCGGCGCGCAGCGCGCACTGGACGGGATGAGTTTCGCCGTCCAGCCGGGACGCATCGTCGGCCTCATCGGCCCGAACGGCGCCGGTAAGACCACGGCGCTGAAGGCCATCCTCGGGCTGACCTCCTTTACGGGCGACCTGCGCGTCATGGGGCTCGATCCGCGCTCGCAGCGCGACGAGCTCATGCGCGAGGTGTGCTTCATTGCGGATGTGGCGGTGCTGCCGCGGTGGCTGAAGGTGAGCCAGGCGCTGGAGTTCGTCGCCGGCGTGCATCCGCGCTTTGATCGCAGCGTCGCCGAAGGGTTTCTGAAGAAGACCGACATTCACATGTCGAGCCGCGTCGGCCAGCTCTCCAAGGGCATGGTGACGCAGCTGCACCTGGCGCTGATCCTCGCCATCGACGCGCGCCTGCTGGTGCTCGATGAGCCGACACTCGGGCTCGACCTGCTGTATCGGCGCAGCTTCTACGACACGCTGCTCAACGATTATTTCGACAAACAACGCACCATTCTCCTGACCACCCACCAGGTCGAGGAGGTCGAGCACCTTTTCACCGACATCATTTTCATCAACCAGGGTCACGTGGCGCTCGACTCCCCGGTAGAGGATCTCGGCAGCCGTTACCAGCAGCTCACCGTGAGCAGCGAGCAGGCCGGTGCCGCGCGCGCGCTCAAGCCCTTCTACGAGCAGCAAGTGTTCGGACGGGTCGCCATGTTCTTCGAAGGCCGCTCGCCGGCGGAGCTCAGCGCGCTCGGTGAGCTGCGCACGCCCACCATCGCCGACCTCTTCGTCGCCAAAATGCAGCGAGCAACACCATGAGCGCCAACATGACAACTCCCGTCGGGACCGCGAGTCTGGCCGCGCCCGCGAGCGATGCGGCTCGCAGCGGCTTGCAGCAGACACTCGTAACGCTGGTGCGCCGTGAATTCTGGGAGCATCGGGCGCTGTGGATCGCACCGCTCGCCACCGCGGTACTGCTGGTGGTGTTTGCGCTGTTCGCCCACGGGCACACGCATATAGTGGTGAATGGCGGCGACGTCGGCGATCAGCCCTTCAGCGCGCGGCAGGCGCTGGCGTTCTCCACCATCGCGCAGGCTGTGGTGTGGATCGCCCTCAATGTGGTGATGGTGTTTGTGCTGAGTTTCTATCTGGTTGACTGCCTGTACGCCGAGCGCCGTGATCGCAGCATTTATTTCTGGAAGTCGCTGCCCGTGTCTGATGGACTCACCGTGGCCTCGAAGCTGCTGGTGGCGATGGTCGTGGTACCACTCGGGGTCTGGGCCCTGGCGGCCGTGACGCACGTGGCGATCAGCATGGTGTTCGCCGCGCACTCCGCCTTCGGACAGCTGCCGCAACACCTGGTGGCGTGGAATACCCTCACCTGGCTGCGGGTGGAGTTCCTGCTGCTGATCGGCGTCATCCTCGGCGCGCTGTGGTACGCGCCGATAACGGGATTCTTCCTGCTGGTGTCGGTGCTGGCGCGGCGCAATGCAGTCATGTGGGCACTGGGTATCCCGGTGCTGGTACCGCTCCTTGAGCGCATCGTCTTCGGCAGTCACTACATCTTCACGTTCATACTCTATCGGTCTGCGGGCATCTGGGACATTCTTGCCAACCACGGTGACCTGAAGTTCATCAGCGACCGGGCGGCCGAGGGCAACAGCCACTTCAACATGCCGCCGCTTGATGCGTTGCTGGGCGAACTGCACTTCCGCGCCGCATTCCTGGCTCCGGACCTGTGGCTGGGCCTCATCGCCGCGGCCGCCATGATCTACGCCGCGACCCGCATCCGCCGCTATCGCGACGACACCTAGGCTCCAGGGCTGCTGCGGCGCGGCGATGCGCGCCGCCGCCGGGCGCGCAAGACGCGCGCAATAGATCGCGTTTATCATCCTCATGCGGACAGACGATTGGACCGCGGCGCCGCCGCGATGCTCCAATGCCGGCGAGCCACAGGAGGTTATGTATGTTCGATACCAAGAATGACCTGCCGGCCGGCAAGCGCTCGAAGGTGATCGCGGTGCTGAACGCGCGGCTTGCGGATGCCATCGACCTGGGTGCGCAGACCAAACACGCGCACTGGAACGTGAAGGGCCCGAATTTCATCGCGCTGCACGAACTGTTCGACAAGGTGGCTGAAAGTGTCGAAGGCCACATCGATGAGCTCGCCGAGCGGGTCACGGCGCTGGGGGGCACCGCCCACGGAACCATCGGCGCCGTGGCGCGCGCGACCACCCTCAAGCCGTATCCCGAGGACATCTCCGAAGGCCTCGCGCATGTCGAAGCACTCTCCAGCGCGCTCGCCGCCTTCGGTGCGAAGGTGCGCGCCGCGATCGCTGCCACCGACAAGCTCGGGGATGCCGACACGGCGGACCTCTTTACCGGGGTCTCGCGCGAGAACGACAAGTACCTGTGGTTCCTCGAGGCGCACCTGCACGCCAGGCGCTAAAGGGCGCGCTGGCCCTCCCGCATGTTCTTCGAGGTCGAGAGAACCGGCACGCAGGTCGAGCTTGAGCTGACCGGCCAGTGGCGGGCGTTGCAGATCACCGACATCGAGAGGGCGCTCGCCGCCATTGATCTGCCGGCGGGGAGTACGGTGCGCGTCGGCACCCAGGGGCTCACCGCGCTCGACTTGTCAGGCGCCTGGGCGCTGCGCGAGTTCCTGCGGCGCGCGCGTGGCGGCGGACTCGAGGTGACTTTCAGCGGCGCACCGCCCGATCAGTTGCGCCTCCTCGATGAGACGCTCGCCAGCGCGGACGCCGAAGCCGCGGCGGCGGCGGCGGCAGCTCCCGCGGCGCCGTCCGGGCACGACCCGGTGCTGATCGCGATCGGCCGCTACGCGGTCCGGGCGGGCGCGGACATGGTGGAGGGACTCGCGTTCCTGGGCCGCGCCAGCACCACCTTCCTGGGCGGACTTACGAGCTGGAAGCGCCTGCGGCCGATTTCCGTCGCGCGCCACGTGTACGACACCGGTATCACGGCCGCCCCCATCGTGGCGCTCATCGCTTTCCTCATCAGCGTCATCATCGCCTACATGAGCGCCCAGCAGCTGCGGGGCCTCGGCGCCGACATCTACGTGGTGGACCTGGTGGCCATCGGGGTGCTGCGCGAGCTGGGAGTGCTCCTCACCTCCATCATCGTGGCCGGGCGCTCGGGCAGCGCCTTCGCTGCGGAACTCGGCTCCATGAAGCTCAACGAAGAGGTCGACGCGCTGATCGCGACCGGGGTCGATCCGTTCGAGGTGCTGGTGGTGCCGCGCCTCCTGGGGCTGGCGATCGCGCTGCCGCTGCTCACCATTATCGCGGATCTCGTCGGTCTTGCCGGCGGCGGCCTCCTGTGCCGCTACCTGCTCGATATGCCGCTCACGCAGTTCGTGGGCCGCGTCAATTACGCGATCTCGCCCAGCACCTTCTGGGTGGGCTTGCTGAAGGCCCCGGTGTTCGCGGTGCTGATCGGGCTGGCCGGCTGCTACCGCGGCATGCAGGTGCGCGGTTCGGCGCGCGAGCTCGGGCGGCTGGTGACCGTGGCGGTGGTGCAGGCGATTTTCTTTGTCATCTTCGCCGACGCGCTGTTCGCGGTGCTGTTCATGGAAATGAACATCTGATGTACCCGGTGCTGGAAGTGCAGGGACTGGTCAACCGCTTCGGGGCGCAGCTGGTCCACGACGGCCTCGACATGCAGGTGATGCAGGATGAGGTGTTTGGGATCGTCGGCGGGTCCGGCTCCGGCAAATCAGTGCTGCTGCGCACGATTCTCGGGCTGCAGCGGCCACAGGCCGGCGTGGTGCGCATCGGCGGCAGCGACATCACGCAAATGGGCGCCGCGCAGCTGCGTGAGGTAAAGGCCCGCTACGGCGTGAGCTTCCAAGCCGGCGCGTTGTACTCCGGTCTCACGGTACTGCAGAACGTGCAGCTGCCCATGATCGAGCATCTGCAGCTCAGCGCGGCGGCGCTCGATGAGCTGGCGCTGCTGAAAATCCGCCTCGTCGGGCTGTCGGCGGATGCCGCGGGCAAGTATCCCGCGCAGCTCTCCGGCGGCATGGTGAAGCGTGCCGCCCTGGCGCGGGCGCTGTCGCTCGACCCGAGCCTCTTGTTTCTCGACGAGCCGACCTCGGGGCTGGATCCGGTGAGCGCGGCCGCCTTTGATGACCTGGTGCTGTACCTGCAGCAACACCTGCGTCTGACGATTGTCATGATCACGCATGATCTGGACACGATCTTCCGTACCTGCAATCGTGTCGGGGTGATCGTGGACCGCCGCATGGAATCCGACACCCTGGCACGCATCGTCGACCACCCGAACCCGTGGATCCAGG
>PMHN01000078.1 GCA_003156695.1 Gammaproteobacteria bacterium | reverse complement strand
GCGCGCCCGGCCCACGGCCCAGGCGAACAGAAAAAACTCCACCAGCGCAACGGCTATCACCAGGTGTACGAGGGGCATGAGACCTCCGGCTTTCGCGGCCACAATGGCACAATGCGCTCATGAGCGACAAGGCCCGAGGCTATGCACACCGCATCGACATCAGCGCCGGGGCGCCGCACGTGTGGCAGGCGCTGACGCTCACCGAGCAGCTGCGCCGCTGGTGCTCGCCGGATGCGGAAATTCGCGCGCGCCAGGGCGGCTCGTTCCGCGCCAGCGTCGATCGGGTGACCGAGTTCGAGGCGCACATCGACGTTTACGAGCCGGGGCGGCGCCTGAAGCTCATATACCTGCCCACGCCGGGCGCGCCACCCGCGGACCGCGCGATGAGCGATGATTTCATCCTCGACGCCGTAGCGGAGGGCACCATCGTGCGCCTCCTGGGGTCGGGCTTTCCGGTGAGCGACGAGTGGGAGACGCAGTTCCTGCGGCTGCGCATGGGCTGGAGCCAGGCGCTGGCGCGCCTGAAGGTGTTGGTCGAGAAACAACTCAAACAAGGAGTCGATTCATGACCGGGTTTCTGCTGCGCGCGGTGATCACCGCGATCGGATTGTGGCTGGCAACAGTGTGGGTGCCGGGCGTGCACATTGACGGCGTCGGCACGCTGTTGCTCGCAGGGGTGTTGCTGGGTGTGGTGAATGCCATCGTCAGGCCGATCGCGTTCATCCTAACCCTGCCGATCACCATACTCACGCTGGGACTGTTCCTGCTGGTGCTGAACGCGGCGATGGTCGGGCTCGTGGCCTGGATCCTGCCGGGATTTCACCTGCCCGGCGGTTTCAAGGCGGCGCTCCTGACCGCGATCATCGTGTGGCTGACCGGCTGGGTCGGTTCCTGGTTCATCGGTCACCGCGGGATCGAGCGCTTCGCGCGTCGCTAGTACGCGGTTACGCCTCAGCCGGCGAGCGACCGACCTACGCGGCGGTAGAGCATGTAAACCACCGCCGCGAAGGCGATGCCGGCCAGCCACTCCGAAGCGGTAGCGAATGAGTCTCCCACCAGGCCGATGGGAAACTGGTTGTTGGTGAAGGCCACGGCGGCCGTGAACACTACCGCCAGCACGCTCTCGCCCACGATCAGACCGGAAGCGAGCAGCACACCCAGTTGCTTGATGGCGGCCGGTTTGGCAGTCCTGTCGGCGCGTTTGTCGAACCACCAGCCCACCACCGCACCCACCGTGACCATGAGCGTGGAGGCCGTGGGCAGATAAATACCAAGGCCTACGGCGAGCGGCGGCATGCGCATGGAGCGGGTCGTTTTCGAGAGCAGCCAGTCGAAGATGATGATGGCGGCCCCGACGAGCGCGCCCCAGCCCATCAAGTGCCATTTCTCCGGGTCGTTCTGGATCACGGCCTGGGCGAGGGCGGAGATCAGGCCCGCCTGGGGCGCGGGCAGGGCGTGGGCGGTCGCGCCGGGAGCGCCCGCAAAACCGTACGCCCTGTTGACGAGGTCAAGCACCGGCGGGATCACCAGCGCGCTGGCTACGACGCCAATCACCAGCGCCCATTGTTGTTTCGAGGGCGTGGATTCCACCAGCTGGCCGGTCTTCAGATCCTGCAGGTTGTTGTTGGCGATGGCCGCCACGTTAAATACCACCGCAGTGACGAACAGTGAGTAGGCCACGAGCGCCTTGCCCATCTCCGGAGGGAGCGAGGACTTGACGCTCACCACCAGGAACAGCGCCGTGATGGCCACCACCAGGATGCCTATCCCTGAGAGCGGACTGTTGGAGGCGCCGATCAGTCCCGCCATGTAGCCACAGACCGTCGAAACCAGGAACCCCACGACCACCACGATGAAGATGCCGCCGACGGTGAGGAGCAGCGCATGCTCGCCCAGGCCCGCGCTGCTCGCGAAGTTCCACAACAGCCAGCAGATCGGCAGGATGCACAGCAGCGACACCAGCCCCACCTGATTCACGGGAATGTCGTGCTCGGTGCGCGCCAGGGTGTCCCCCTTGCCGGCCTTGCGCACCCGCGAGGAAGCAATGGCGCCTTTCAGACCACCAATCACCGGCTTCCCCAGCTTCAGGAGTGTCCAGATAGCGGACACGGCGATGGCGCCAGCGCCCACGTAGCGCACATAGTGGCTCCAGGTAGCCCCCGCCAACTCCCCCGCATCGCCCGCGGCCATGTGCAATGCGCTGTAGTGCGGCACCCCCCAGCCCCAACCGATGAGGGCACCCACAAACATGGCGATGCCGACGCTGATGCCCACGAGGTGACCGATACCGAACAGCGCGAAGGAGAGCTGGAAATCGAAGCCCGTGACCGGCGCCCGGGAGTCACCGCCCAGGCGGAAGCTGTGAGCGATGTCTCCCAGGAACAGCCGCGTCTGCACTCCCACCAGGAACAGGGCGGAGACCAGCGAACCGGCCAGCACGGCTTTCAGGCCCATGCCGCTGGATTCCACCGAATCCTTGTCCGTAACGTCGCCGGAACCGACCTTGATGACCTCGGCGCAGGCGGTGCCCTCTGGGTAGGGCAGATCCGAGTCCGTCACCAGCGCGCGCCGTAGCGGGATGGAATACATGACCCCGAGGATGCCGCCGGCGGCGCAGATCGCTACCGATTGCCAATAGGGAAAGCCGTTCCACCAGCCGATCATGATGAAGCCGGGCAGCACGAAAATGATGGAAGAGAGCGTGCCGGCGGTGGAGGCCACCGTCTGCACGATGTTGTTCTCCTGGACGGTCATGCCCTTGAAGCCGCGCAGCACCGCCATGGAAA
>PMHN01000077.1:1317-8772 GCA_003156695.1 Gammaproteobacteria bacterium | reverse complement strand
TAGCAGGCGTGCACCGCCCAGAAGCCGGGGACAATCTCCGCGATCTCTAAGCGGTGATCGCCGGCCACCCAGGGTACGGACGCCGTCTCCAGGCTCACCGCGATCACCGTGTCTTGCAGGGCGTGGCTGTGCTTGACGTACCAGCGCATCACCGGCGGGGTCGCGTCCTTGACGCGCGAGAGAAACACCGCCGTACCGGGGACGCGTGCCACCTGGTTGCGCGCAAGACCCGCCATGAAATCCGCGACCGGCAGCGTATTTTCGCTGACGCGCACGGCGATCGCCATGACCCCGCGATGCCAGATGAACATCACCGCATAGACGGCAGTCGCCAGCAGCAGCGGCACGTAACCGCCGTCGAAGAGCTTCAGCATGTTGGAGGCGAAGAACGCGCTGTCGACCACGAAGAAGAGGCCGGCCACCGCCAGGCTTGCCGCGAGGTTCCACTTCCAGATCTCGCGCATGGCGATGAACAGCAGCGCGCTCGTCATCAGCATGGTCGCCGACACCGCGATGCCGTACGCGCCCGCGAGGTTGTCGGATTTTCTGAACCCCAGTGCGAGTCCGATCGTCGCCAGCATGAGCAGCCAGTTGACCGCGCCGACGTAGATCTGCCCGTAACCCTCGTCGGAGGTCTGCACGATTTTCAGACGCGGCATCCAGCCGAGCTGGATCGCCTGGCGGGTCATGGAGAATGCCCCCGTGATGATCGACTGGCTGGCGATAATGGTCGCAACCGTCGACAACAGCACCATGGGGATCAGCAGATGGTCGGGGCACAGTCGGTAGAAGATGTTGCCCGTCGTGGGTGCTCCGGTAAGAACCAGCGCCCCCTGGCCGGCGTAGTTGAGCACCAGGCTCGGGAACACGAGCCACCCCCAGGCGAGCCTGATGGGCGCCGCCCCGAAGTGTCCCATGTCGGCGTACAGGGCTTCGGCACCCGTGACGCACAGAAATACTCCGCCGAGAACCACGAAGCCCGTGCCGCGGCTGTGAAAGAGATAGAAGAGGCCGTAATACGGATTCAGCGCCCACAGCACCGCCGGATGACGTGCGATGCCGGCGACACCCAGGAGCGCCATGGTCACGAACCACACCAGCATGACGGGGCCGAACGCACGCCCGATCCGGGCCGTGCCCTGAGGCTGCAGTGCAAACAGGGCCAGCAGCACCCCGACGGTCATGGGCAGTACATACGGCTGCAGCGCCGGCTCTATGAGGTTCAGCCCCTCGAGGGCGGAGAGTACCGATATCGCCGGCGTAATGGCGCCGTCACCGTAGATCAGGGCAGCCCCGAACAAGCCCACCGCCACGATCAGGGGGCGCTGGTAGCGCTTGACACCAAGCAGCGCCATGAGTGCAAGGATCCCGCCCTCACCGTCATTGTTGATCCGCATCGCGAAGCCGGCGTACTTGACCGTCGTGACGATGATGAGCGTCCACGCCAGGAGCGACACCACGCCCAGGATCGTTTGCGGATTCATGCCGCCGCTCAAGTCGAGTACCGTCTTCAGCGTATACAGCGGGCTCGTGCCGATATCGCCGAACACCACGCCGAGTGCGCCGAGGGCCAGTGCCATGCGGGCGGGATGGATCTGTTTGTTGGATTGCATCTGCAGGTGCTCGCGAGCGCCGGTAAGCGACGGCCGTTGTGAAGGATTTGTTGCGACCGCGGCGCGAGCCGCCGGAGTACACTTTAACTTCAACCCAAAGGTGGATGCCATGGCTATCAAAGTTCTCTTCACAGCTCACGCGACGGCGACCGGCGGTCGCAACGGTCACACGCAGGCCGATGACGGCCTCATCAGCGTGGATCTGTCCATCCCGAAAGCGATGGGGGGTCCCGGCAAGCCGAACACCTCGACACCTGAACACCTCTTTGCGGCTGGCTACGCCGCCTGTTTCGGCAGCGCGTGCGAGTTCGCCTCGCGGCAGCTGAAAATTATCCCCAAAGCGATTACGGTGAAGTCCGCGGTCGGCATTGGCGAGGCGCCCGGCGGTGGCTTCGGACTTAGCGTCGAGCACGATGTCGAGGTGCGCGGTGTGTCGCAGGCTGACGCGGAAAAGATCGTCGCGGCGGGTCACAAGGTGTGTCCATATTCGAGGGCGATCAACGGCAACGTGGACGTGAAGATCAAGGTGACCGCGGTCCCGTGAACCGCACCCAGGTTCTCATCGTCGGCGCCGGCCCCACGGGCCTCGTTCTTGCGCTGTGGCTCACCCGCCTCGGGGTCAAGGTGCGGGTCATCGACAAGACAGTCGAGCCCGGTACGACCTCACGAGCCCTGGCCGTCCAGGTCCGCACCCTCGAGCTCTACCAACAGCTTGACCTTGCGGATGCGGTAGTGGAGCGCGGCCAGAAGGTACCGGCCGTCAACATGTGGGCGAGGGGTAAACGCGCCGCGCGGGTGAGTTTCGCGACCGTGGGCGAGGCGCTGACTCCTTACTCGTTCTTCGAAATTTTTCCGCAGGACCAGCACGAGAAACTGCTGGTCGAACGGCTCCAGGCCCAGGGCGTGGCGGTGGAGCGTCAGACGGAACTCACCGGCTACCGCGACGAGGGCGGACGGGTCACCGCACAGCTGCGCTCGGCGGCCGGGGGCGACGAGGTCTGCGAGGCGAGCTACATCGCCGGCTGCGACGGCGCCCGTTCGGTTGTGCGCGAAACTCTGGGCGCGGGCTTCCCAGGGGGAACCTACCGGCAGCTTTTTTATGTCGCGGATATCGACGGTGCGGGTCCGCCGGTGAACGGCGAGCTGCACATCGATCTCGANNTCCCGCTGGCCGGAACGGGGCGCGCGCGCCTGGTGGGTACGGTACGCGACGAGCGCGCCGACCGCGCTGACACCTTGCGGTTCGAGGACGTGAGCGGCCGCGCGATCGAGAACCTCAAGCTGGAAGTGAAAAAGATCAACTGGTTTTCGACCTATCACGTACATCACCGGGTCGCGGCGCACTTCGGCAAGGGCCGCGCGTTCCTGCTCGGGGATGCCGCCCATGTTCACAGCCCGGTCGGCGGTCAGGGAATGAATACCGGGATCGGGGATGCGATCAACCTCGCCTGGAAGCTTGAGGCGGTGCTGGCGGGTCGCGCACCAGAATCCCTGCTGGCGACCTATGAAGTGGAGCGGATTGCATTCGCGCGCCGGCTCGTGGCGACCACAGATCGTGCGTTTTCCTTTGTCACTTCGGCCGGGCCCTTCGCCGCCTGGGTGCGCACGCGCGTCGCGCCGCTGGTGATCTCCAGGGTGGTAGCGCTTAAACCCTTCAGGGAGTTCCTGTTTCGCACAGTCTCGCAGGTCAACGTGAACTACCGCGGCATGCCGCTCAGTGCCGGTTCGGCCGGGCGCGTACACGGCGGCGACCGGCTGCCGTGGGTGCACGGCGGCAGGCCTGACAATTTCGCACCGCTCGCGGCGATGACCTGGCAGGTGCACGTGTATGGACTGGCGAGCGAGGCTCTGGCCAGGTGCTGCGCGGACCGCAGCCTGCCGCTGCATGCATTTCCCTGGAGCGATGCGTGCGTCGCCGCGGGCCTGACGCGCGACGCGCTGTATTTGCTCAGGCCCGATACCTACGTGGCGCTGGTCGAGCCTCGCGGCGATCCGCAGGCGCTCGAGCGGTACCTCACCGAACGCGCAATTCAGACCGGGTCGGACAGTCACGATCGAGAGACGCCATGACGAGATCACGTCGCGTATTTCTGCTGGGCTCCGCCGCTGTGTTGGGGTCAGCCGCCGTGGCGCGCGCCCAGCAGGCCGCACCGGGCACTGCCGTGCCGAAGCCCGGCGAGCTGCCGGCGGGTTCGCCGCCCGCGTTCGGCACCGCACCGGCGGTGGGACCGGAGGTGAGCGCGGCGACCTTTGCGGAAGCGGAAAAGCTCGTGCAGCTCGAACTCACGGCCGCGGAGCGCGCGCAGGCGGCAGGCAACTGGCGCAACAGCATGGCGGCGCTCTACGAACGGCGGACCGGGCCGCGCAAGGTCGCCCTGGACACAAAGCTCGCGCCGTATTCGCAATGCAATCCCGTGCTTCCGGGCCACGGCGCCGTCCCGCAGCGGGACCGATTCGTGCGCAGCGAGCGCGACGCCGGCCCGCTGCCGATGACGGATGCTGCGATTGCGCTCGCGCCGCTGTGGAGACTGTCGCGATGGATCGAGGCGCGCAAGCTGACTTCCGAGCGGCTCACCCATATTTATATGTCGCGGATCGAGAGGTTCGATCCCCGGCTGCGCTGCGTAATCACCCCGACACGCGAGCTGGCGCTGGCGCAGTCGCGAGCGGCGGACGGGGAGATCGGGTCGGGCCGCTATCGCGGGCCGCTGCACGGCATCCCCTGGGGAGCGAAGGACCTCATCGACACCGCCGGCATCGCAACGACCTATGGCGCCGAGCCTTACCGCGATCGCGTGCCAACTGAAGATGCTGCGGTCGTCAGAAGGCTGCATGAAGCCGGCGCCGTGCTGATCGCCAAGCTCAGTCTCGGAGCGCTGGCGCTGAACGATGTCTGGTTTGGCGGGCAGACGATGAATCCCTGGTTGCTGGAGGAGGGCGCGTCGGGGTCGAGCGCGGGTCCGGCAGCTGCGACCGCCGCAGGCCTCGTGGGGTTCGCCATCGGCAGTGAAACCGAGGGCAGCATCGTCAGCCCCAGCATGCGCTGTGGAATCAACGGCCTGCGTCCGACGTTTGGCCGCGTGCCGCGCACGGGTGTGATGACGCTGTGTTGGTCGCTGGACAAGCTGGGGCCCATGGCGCGCAGCTGCGAAGACACCATGCTGGTGCTGCAGGCGATCACCGGACCTGATGCGGGCGATCCTGGCAGCGTGCCCAGCCACCTGGACTACGATGCCTCCGCCGGCGTTACCGGCCTGCGCGTCGGCTACTTTCCGGCGTGGATGAACGCGGAGCCGGCAACCCCGGTCGACAACCAGGCGCTGCAGCAGCTTCGCCAGCTCGGCTTGCAGCCGGTGGAGTTGGCGCTACCGGATTGGCCATACGATTGTCTGAACACCATCCTGTTCGCGGAGGCCGCGGCCGCCTTCGAGGAGCTGACACTCAGCCGCAAGATCGACAGTCTGAAAATGCAGACGCCGGATTCGTGGCCAAACACCTTCCGCCAGTCGCGCTTCATATCGGCGGTCGATTTCGTGCAGGCGGACCGCCTGCGCCGTGCTGTCGCGCTTAAGATTCAGGAGTTGCTTGCGCAGGTGGATCTGCTGATCGTGCCGTCTTTGCGGGATGAAATGCTGGTCATTGGCAACTTTACCGGGGTGCCGTCGCTGACCCTGCGCGCCGGGTTTGTGCAGGTCGCCGAGGCACGCAGCGACTGGGCACCGGACCCGGGCATGCCGCTGCCGACCTTCAAGCCGCCGCGCCGCGTGCCGCATGGCGTCACGCTCATCGGGCGGCTGTTCGAGGAGGGCACCATCGCGCGGGTGGGACTGGCGCTGGAGCACAGCCTCAATGTCGCTGCCGAGCCACCGCCGGGATTTCAGAGTTGACTGAACCTGATGTAGGCGGCGGCTGTCGGATATTGGCGCTCCACAGGAAGTGCCGCGACGGGATATGATCTGCGGATGCAGTCTTTCGCCTACCGTAACCAGGGAAGTCGGGTGCGTTCATGTGGCTTCTCCCACGGCGGCCGCTCATGATCGCAGCTCTTGCGCTGGGCTCGCTCCTGCTGTCGCCGAATCCAGTCAGCGGGCCTGGCTCACCCGGAAAAACGCACGCTCAGGCCACCCAGGCGGCCAGCCGGCCTGCCTCGCCGGCCTTCGGATTCGCGGAGGTCAGACGCCTGGCGCAGGAGCGCGCGACGCAGGAATACCGGCCGCCTGCGGATGCGCTGCCCGCCGAGCTCACGAAGCTGAGCTACGACCAGTACCGCGATATCCGCTTTCGACCCGAAAGCGCGTTGTGGCATGGTCAATCGCTGTTCGAAGTGCAATTCTTCCATCGCGGTTCCAACACCAAACAACGCGTCAACATCTCCGAGGTCACCGCGGCGGGCGTGCGCGCGGTGACGTACAACCGCGCTTTCTTTACCTTCGGCCACCTTCTCAAGCCACCCAAGCTGCCGCCCGATCTGGGCTTTGCCGGTTTTCGGGTGCATTACCCGCTGCAGACCGCTGCGTACAAAGATGAGCTGATCACCTTCCTCGGGGCTTCCTATTTTCGCGTGCTGGGCCGTAACCAGAACTACGGCCTTTCGGCCCGCGGCCTCGCGATTGATACCGGGGCGCAGGGCGGGGAGGAGTTTCCAGCATTCACGGATTTCTGGCTGCTGCGTCCGGGGCCCACCGATCGCACCCTGACGATCTATGCGCTGCTCGACAGCAAGAGCGTGACCGGCGCGTATCAGTTTCAGATCCGTCCTGGCGCCACCACCCAGGTAGAGGTGCATAACGCGCTCTATCCACGCCGTGCGATTGCCAAGCTCGGCGTGGCGCCGCTGACGTCGATGTTCTTCTACGGCGAGGATGGCGGCAGCGGCCGTCGTTTCGACGACTATCGTCCGCAGGTTCACGACAGTGACGGCTTGATGACGCAAACCGGTCACGGGCAATGGATCTGGCGCCCGCTCTCCAACCCGCGCGACCTGCGGGTCAATCGCTTCATAGACGAGAACCCGCGCGGCTTCGGCCTCATCCAGCGTGAGCGCGCTTTCGCACACTACGAAGATGTTGAGGCGCACTACGAAGCGCGGCCGAGCTACTGGGTCGAACCGCTGGAAAACTGGGGCAGGGGCGGGGTGGAGCTGGTCGAAATACCCAGTGATGAGGAAATCCACGACAACATCGTCGCGTACTGGGTGCCGGAGCAGGCGGTCACGGCGGGTAAACCGCTGTTCTTTGCCTACCTGTTGTCGGCATTCTCGCGCGCGCCGCAGTGGCCGCCCGGCGGCCGTGTCGTCGCGACGCGCAGCGGCAATCCGTCCATGGGAGATAACAAGGGTCACTTTGCCGCGGGCGCCCNNCCCGCCGCATCGTGATTGATTTTGCGGGCGGCGAACTGGACGGGCTGGGCCCCAACCAGCCGGTTGCCGCGCAGACCACGGGGGCAAACGGCCAGATCGAGGCGCTGACGGTAGAGCGGGTTCCGGAGAGCGGCGCCTGGCGGGTGACCTTCGTGGCCACGCCCAAGTCGAAAAAACCCGTGGATCTGCAATGTTATCTGGTACTCCACGGCGAGGTGCTGACCGAGACCTGGGTGTATCAGTGGACGCCGTGAGCGGCAGCTGGTCACCGCCGCAGCTGCGCTGGCGCGTGTGGCTGCGCCGCACACTGTTTTTCGGCCTGACGTTCGCGCTGGGGCTGTTCGCCACCGCGCTGCTGGTGGACGTTCTGCACGTGAACGGCCTGAGCGTTGTCGAGTTAGCGGGCCTGCTGCTGTTCTTCGGACTGTTCGCCTGGATTACCGGCGCCCTGTGGACCGCGATCGCCGGATTCATCATCCGGCT
>PMHN01000077.1:0-1300 GCA_003156695.1 Gammaproteobacteria bacterium | reverse complement strand
CCGAGTGCCACGCGTTCGATCTTTTCATTTTGTCCGACAGCACCAATCCGCAGATTGCCGCCGCCGAGGAGGCCATGTGGTCGCAACTCGTCACTCGCCACGGCGCTGTCGGACGCATGTTCTACCGCCGCCGCACCGACCGCCGCGAGCACAAGGCCGGCAATATCGGCGAGTTCGTGCGCCGCTTCGGACCTGCCTACGAGTGCATGATCGTCCTCGNNAGCCCGATGCTGACCAGCGGGCTCGCGTTCTGGCAGCTGGGCGAGAGCAACTACTGGGGGCACAACGCGATCCTGCGCGTGCGGCCGTTTGCGCGTTACTGTTCCTTGCCGCTCCTGAAGGGAGGACCACCCTTTGGCGGCACAATCCTCAGCCACGACTTCGTCGAAGCGGCTTTCATGCGGCGCGCCGGTTACGAGGTGCGGCAACTTCCGGGGCTCATGGGCAGCTGGGAGGAAGTGCCCGCCAACGTCCTTGACTATGCGGCGCGCGACCGCCGCTGGACGCAGGGCAATCTGCAGCACACGCGTGTCATGGGATTTCCGGGTCTGCATCCCATCAGCCGGGTCCATTTGCTGACGGGGATCGTGTCGTACGTCAGTTCACCGATGTGGCTGGCGCTGTTGCTTCTGAGCTCCATCCTGAGCGCCATTGCGACCGGAAAAAAACCACGCTACTTCCTGCCCGGCCTGCACAGCCTGCCGCATTGGCCGCAGTTGCGGTCCGGCGAGACGACGGCGCTGTTGTGGCTGACGCTGGCGGTGCTGTTGCTGCCCAAAGTCCTCGGCGCCCTCCTTGCGATCCGCGACCCGCAACTGCGGCGTCAGTTCGGTGGCACCGTGCGCCTGTGCGCGAGCCTTGTCGTCGAGCAGCTCTTCAGCATGCTTCTCGCGCCGACCATGATGATGTTTCACTCGACTTTCGTGATCCAGGCACTGCTGGGCAAGCCGGTATCCTGGAATGCCCAGGCCCGTACCGACCGCGGAGTCACGCTGCGCGAAGCGTTCAGCCGGCAGAAGTGGCAGCTGGCATTCGGGCTGGCGTGGGGTGCAATCATGCTGCGCTTCGCANNCAGTTCTTCTGGTGGTTGACGCCGGTGCTGGCGGGCCTGTTGTGCGGCATCTGGCTTACCGCGTGGACGAGCCGCACCGACGTCGGCATGCTCGCACGGCGCTGGGGACTGCTCTTGATACCGGAGGAGACCGACCCGCCGCCTGAGCTGCTGATTGCCACCCGCCCCGAGACTAATCAGCTCGGGGCCGCGGAGCCAACCGTATAGTCACGGCCGCAGCCGGCCAAA
>PMHN01000128.1 GCA_003156695.1 Gammaproteobacteria bacterium | reverse complement strand
GCAAGTTTCAACGCGCGGACCGAGCGCGCACGTTCAGTCTCCAGGTCCAACATGGCGTTGATGCCGAAGTACAATGAAGACCACGTCAACAGAACGCTGGTGAACATCATCCAGTGGCCGATTGAAAGCCACCACAACGGCAGCGCCATCGTCTCGCTTACCTCACGCGCAAACATCGCAGTGAGGCCCGGCCAGTGCCCCACGCCCGCAAGACTTGCGCGCAACAGCGGGTTGTTCATTGCGTACCAGATGGGAGCGACCAGGATGCACAGCGTCAGCGCGAGCATGCCCAGTGACATGTATGACCAGCCGGCCGAGCGGGTCCGCCGGAAGACGCTGCGAACGCCAAGGGTCAGCGTAAATCCGCACGCCACCCAAAGTAGCTCCTCAAGGGCTGCGGGAAATGGCCCGATACCCGCGATATTGAGTGCCCAAACGAAGGTGCCAAAGCCAATCCAGCCCCCCAGGTGAAGCACCCAGAAGAGCGTCGCTTTCGAAAGTGTCCGGCCGGAAGCCAGGCTGATGCGGTTATCGGTGTTGATGTTCGTCTCGTCGGCGCCAGGGCGGCATGGGCGAAGATCCGCGATGTCGCGCAAAAACGAGTGTAGCGCACGACTCCGGCTGTCACGTATCCCGACTGGGTTACCACTCCGCTTCGTCGTGTCTTTAGTCCGCTTCACCGACGGGGGCGGCGCGAACGCAAGCGTAGACGGGAGGATTGCCATAGGACGCGTCACGGGACATGGCCGCCCGAGCGGGGCTGCGCTGCCGCGCCGCGCCGAGCACGACGAACACGAGAGCCGGGATTGCGATCGGCCTGCGGACGGCCGAAAAGCGTTTGAATGTACCGGCGCAGATGATCCAGGCAGGCAGCGGCAACGGCAGGACCGTTGCGTGCCTTCGCGAAAATGAAAGCGCCCTGGATAACCGCCTGCATATATATGGCGAGGCTCTCAGCGCTCCATTGCCCATCGCCGCCGCAGGCACGCAGTGCTGCAGCGACGTCCGATTCGAGCATGGCGGTGTGTTCGCGGAGGGACCTGTCGCAGGCTTTCCGGATTGCGGGATGCGTCCCGTATGCCTCCTGCACCATGGTGCCCGCGAGACACGTGAATTCGGGCAGCTCCCCTTGCAGGAGGGCTTTGCGAAACTCCACATAACCCAGGAGGCGATCGACCGGGTCGGCCAGCTCCCGATAGGGCGCGGTCGAGAACAAGCCGTCCGCCATCGAGGCAAAGTGCCGGGCCGCCGCTACCGCCAGATCTTCCTTGCTGGCGAAGTGATGGAAGAATGCGCCCTTGGTCAGCCCTGCGGTTTGACAGATGTCATCCACCGAGGTTGCCGAGTACCCCCTGGCGCGGATGACATCCACGGCCGCATCCAGCAGTTTTGTTTTCGCACTGGCTTTTGATTTTGCGGGTGGCATGCCGCGTAACCATACCAACCAGTTGGTATGTGGTTAAGGTGACTGCCTGCCGCCGCACCCCTACCCCCGGCTGGCCTCACCCGGTGTGCGCGTACGCAGTTGCAGTTGTAGTTCATGGCGCCGGTAGTCGATGATGAAGACATCCAGAAGACCGAGCGTGTCCATGCCNNTCCGATCAGCAGTGCCGGCTCGCGGATGAGGTGCCAATGTTGGAAGATATGCATATCGCCATAGGTAATGCGGGCGCCCTGAACCTGTATTGACCCCAATTCAATGGGTGGGCTCGGAAAAGACTCGGCATCCTGACTCGTCGTCGTCACATCAATCACCTGATTGTGTGTCCCCTGGATATGGCGACGGATCAGCGCCTGACGCATCGCTTCATTCCCAATCGTCGCCTGCCCCCCGGTATCGATGATGGCGTTCACTCGCACGCCCCCCACACGGGCCCGAATCACCAGAAGACCTGTGCTCGAGAGCTCAAACGGGACCGTGACGAAGTCGGGTTGCGCATGAGCGCCGCGCGAGTATGTGATGGTGATCAGATCATGCCGGAAGTCGATGTAGAGTCGCTTGTCGGCAAACCCTTCCGTACCCAGGACACCGTCGGCGCCCCCTAATGCATCGCTCACGATGGGAAGTGTCGCCGGCGTCACGATTACATCGCCCACGACGAACGAGTCCACGTGAATAGTAGGGACGGCCACAATCCCGGTCACACCGCGCAGCAGCACCTTTTGGCTGGCATCGGGCTTGAGACCCAGAATCTGCGCCACGCTCGCGTTGACGGCGGAACCACTCGCGCCCGTGTCGAGAACGAGCCGAAAAGGGCCCAATCCGTTTATCAGAACGGGTGCCCAGATGCGACCAACCTTGTCGCGCCGGGTCGGGGCCACAAACCGAGGCTCTCGCGCCTCGACCACGACCGGTGAGAGCGCCTCCGGTGGCCGCGTGGGTGGCGGGACGGCTGGAGGCTCGGCTGCGCTGATTGCGAAGCTCGCCATAGCGAGCATCGCAAACGCGTTCGCACGACACAATTTACGCGGTGAACGGCCCATGGTGCTCCTGCACGCCCCCCGCCACGATACCGCGGACGAGCGATCCCGGCCTAAGGATCGCTCGTCCTTGCGTCTTCAGAACTTGTAGGTGACGCGCAGACCGATTATGCGCCCCATATCGTCATAGGTGCTGGAGTCATACGGCGGGTTAGGCGGAAGAAAAATCAGCGAGCCACTGTCGTACGGGGGCTGGCGATTAAACGTGTTGATGACCGACAAATCGATCATCCAGTTCTCCAGGCCGCGATATTCGGCATTCAGGTCGACCGCGTTGAACGGCTCCACGTCCAACTGCGTGGTCCCATAGCCGCCCAAGGTCGCCCCATTCTCGTAGCTGGCGGTATAGCGGTCAGTGACTCCGAACGCCCAATCGTGATTTTCCCAACCCGCGGAGAGCGAACCCTTCAGGCGCGGCACCGGTCCGCCGCCGGAGATTGGAGAGTTATAATCCCAGCCGCTGTTACCCAGGAAGCTCGACCAGCTGCCGCCGCTCTTCACCCCGAACGTGCTGATGGAGGTACCGTTGAGGGCGAACTTGAGCTTGCCGTCCGCCAGCGGGACGGTGAGGGCCGCGTTGAAATCAACGCCGGCGGTGTGGACTTCGAATTGATTCGTATACAGCGCTTCGACGTAGAGGATGTTGCCATTGGGGCCAGTCACGAGCTGCCCCGGATAGGCAGACGGGTCATTAACGACCTGTTGCGGTGTCGCGTTCGGAGCGATCACCTTGTAGAGCCAGATGTCGTAGTAGTCTAAGGAGAGATCGAAATTGCTCGTCGGGGAGAACACAATGCCCAGATCCGCATTCTTCGAGGTCTCGGGCTTGACCAGCGGGTTGCCGCCGGTGACGCCTCCAATGTTTTCGGTTTGGCCCTGGGGGGTGGTCACGGTCGAGTGAAACACTGAAAAGCTGTTGCTGGCCTCGGCCAGGCTGGGCGCGCGGAAGCCGTCCGCGTAGACCGCCCGCATGGTGATTTCGTGCAGTGGCTGCCAGCGCAACGTGACCTGCGGCCGCACATTGTTGCCCACATCGCTGTAGTGTTCCTCGCGCACCGCGAAATCGGCGTCGAGCGAAGACAGGACCGGCAAATCGAATTCGCCGAACGCCGAGTAAATCTCGCGGCTACCCACCACCCGGGTACTGCCGGTGTTAAACACCAGTCCCTCGGCCGCCGCGGGGCCGGGCTGATCGTCAACTGACTGGTAGCGGGCTTCCGCGCCCAAGGCCAATTTCGCCGGCCCACCGGGGAGGTCGAATACTGATCCGCTGCCCTTCACATCAAGGGTATCGAGTTTGGCAACCGACCCGAAGGTGTCGTCGATCCTCAGCGCGTTATTGGCGGCCGGCGTCAGCNNCAGCGCCGGATCCAGAAAGTTGAATGACCCATTGTTGATGTCCGCGATCAGGTTCTGGGTGTTGATGGCGTTGTGCTCGTCGACGTTCACGTCGTTCTCCGAGTGCCCGTAGCCACCGTCAATATCCCATCCAGCCCAAGTCCCCTTCACGCCAAAGACGGCGCGCCAGGTATTGGAAATGACCTCCTGATTGCGAGGCCCGACGCTTTGAAAGTTGTAGACGATCGCCGTCGGCTGGTTATTGAGGCTTGCGGGATTGGTGCCCGGCAGGACGTTGGAGACGGCAGTCGCGCCGCCGGTGATCGGGTTCACGGAGAAGGAACCTCCGTCGAGCGTGGCCGGCGTGAAGTTGTTCCAGGTTTCTTCGTTGGAGTAGAACAGGTCGCTGTAGCCGGTCCAGTTGTCGTTGAGACGCAGGTTGCCGGTGGCGGTCAGGTTGGCGCGTTGCGTACCCGGGGACAAGGATAGCTCACTGGCATCGTTGAAGTAGCACCCCGGCCCGTACGACAGGTAGCCATTCGGTTGGACCCTGCCCGGCAGGCCATTGGTGCCGCAGGTTGGAAAGGCACTAGGGACGTTCGGGTACTGGTTCGAAATGTGCCACTGGTTGACACCATCCGGTAGGCCGGTGTAGTCCTGGGACGAAGTGTTGTCCCGTTGCGAAAACAGCAGCTGGTCGCGCTTGTAGATGCTGGCGGTCACAAAGACGTTGTAGCCCTGCGACGCGAAGTCGCCAAACCCCAGGCGCACGTTCCCGTCGCGCTGGGCCGCGCCGCCTTCGGTGGTAAGGGCGCCGCCGACTTCCACCGCCTTTTCGGTGGTGTTTTCCTTGAGGATGATGTTGATCACGCCGGCGACGGCGTCCGAGCCGTAAATGGCCGAACCGCCGCTCTTCAAAATTTCAATCCGCTCGATGGCGGCCAGCGGGATCACGTTCAGGTCGACGAACGCGTCCGACAGGTTCTGGAACAGACCGTAGTTGGTAATGCGCCGGCCGTTGAGCAGCACGAGCGTGTCTGCGCCGGTCAAGCCGCGCAATCCGACCATGGCCGCTCCCGGGGAGAAGCTGTCGGAATTGGACTCGTTAATGTTGTTGCCGAAGGTCGAGGAGATGGTGCGCAGGTAATCAGCGACGGTCTTCTGTCCGCTGTCCTTAATTTCCTGGGCCGAGACCACCTGGACGTTTTCGGCCGCCTGGGCATCGGCGGCGCGCTTGATGTGCGAACCTGTTATGACCACTGTTTGCAGCGGCTGGTCCGACTCCGCCGCCTCCCCGGGCGCAGCCGGCCCATCGGCCGCGACGGCGGTGGTTGCGATGCCCGAACTCAAACAGAGCGCCGCGCTTAAGAATGCGGCGGACAACCCTGCTTGCCATTCCCATTTGTCGAGCTTTGTAAACATGGAAGTGTCTCTTATGTTTGCCGGACAGCCCTTGTTGTTAAAGGGTGCCGGCAGTTTTGGTTAGATCCCCACATTCAGCCGCGGAAACCGTTGCTGCCCGGACTGTAAGAGAACGCCTGCACCGCTCGCTGAGCTTTGCGGTGCAGAAGCTTTTTTCTAAGACGAAGAGGTCATCTCCCGCGACCAACAGGCAGCCCAATTCGTGCCGAACGAATTTCTGTACGCGGGTTGTTGGTTGCCGATGAATTACGCGAATGTGCTGGCAGCTCACACGTCGCGCGACGGCAACAGTGCACCGACATGAGGACGTGTGAGTGGACGAGGCCCATCAACCAAAGCCGTTGATCAGTTACGGATCAGAACGTGTAGGTCGCGCCGACGTTGAAGAACCGGCCCACCGCGCCTGCCTCTACCATGGCCGGGTTGTACGGCGCGTTGCTTTGGGAGGCACCGCAGGTCTTGGCGCCGGAGAACCGCGCGGTCGGGCGTTTAGCGCCTTTCGCCGTGCACCGGGTCCACATCCACACAAACGTGCGCTACATTCGCAATCTGTGTTTACTGTGCGTGCTTCATTATTGGACGGGGGGACCGAACCATGTGGGCGAACAAGAAGTCAATGACCGGCGCCGGGCCGGGCGGGCGCCACGGTGTGCCTGCGATAGGGTTAGGAATATGCGGCGTGGCTTTATGGTTCGCCGCGATCGGCCCAGCTGCGGGACTTGAGGCAAAAGCCTCTTACCCGAATATGGCGCCCCTTGAGCAATACCGGATGAGCCGCTCCGAGGAGATTGCCCTGGCGCGCAGCGCGGCTCCAGCCTCGATCGCCAACGACGCCGATGTCCTGGTGTTGGGTGACGGCGGTTTTGAAACGGCGGTAAAGGGCAAGAACGGGTTCGTCTGCGTGGTGGAGCGCTCATGGGCCAAACGCTTCGACGATGTGGATTTCTGGAATCCCAAGATCCGCGGCCCGATATGCTTCAACCCGGCCGGTGCTCGCTCCATGTTGGCCCGTGACCTGCAACGAACACGCTGGGTCCTCGCGGGTGTCTCAAGGTCCGCAATGATGGCCCGCACCAAAGCGGCGCTTACCGCAAAGACCGTGGTGGCGCCGGAGTCCGGCGCGATGTGCTACATGATGTCAAAGGGGGGATACCTATCAGTCGCCGACGGCCACTGGCATCCGCATCTCATGTTCTACGTTGCCGACACCAACGATGCCGCCTGGGGCGCAAACCTCGAGGGCTCGCCGGTATTTGCCTCGCACGATGTGGAGGACGTCACGACGTTTATGGTTCCGGTGACCGAATGGTCCGACGGGACATCCGCGGTCATGAAAATGCACTGAAGCCCACTGGAACGGCCCGCAGGATGCGTGCGCCTGGCCGTTCGAGTTACTAGTTACAGTATTTGATTTCTGTAACATCGCGCGTATAATTGCTCCTGTCGGCAATGATAAGGAGCAACGCTCATGAGTACGGCCACGCTCGGCGGCCGGTTCACCTTCCCCGGCACGTCGTTGACGGTTCAACGGATGGGCTACGGCGCGATGCAGCTGGCCGGTCCCGGTGTGTTCGGACCGCCCAAGGACCCGGCGGGTGCCGTCGCCGTGCTGCGCGAGGCCGTTGCGGCCGGCGTGAATCATATCGACACGTCGGACTACTACGGTCCGCACGTCACCAACCAGATCATCCGGCAGGCCTTACACCCGTACCCGACGGGGCTGGTGATCGTCACCAAGCTCGGCGGCCGGCGCCCGCCCGACAAGTCGTGGCAGCCCGCTATCTCGCCCGAGGAGCTGACCGCCGCGGTCTACGATAACCTGCGCAACCTGGGCCTGGACGCGCTCGACATCGTCAACTACCGCGTGATGGGGTCGGGCCTCACCACGGAAGAAGGCTCAATCGCCAGACAGGTGACGGTGCTGGCGGACCTCAAGCGCAAGGGAGTCATCCGCCACATTGGCGTGAGTAACGCCACGGCCGCCCAGGTGGCCGAGGCGCACAAGATCACCCAGATCGTGTGCGTGCAGAACAACTACAACCTGGCGCACCGCCACGACGACGCGCTGATCGACGAGCTGGCCCACACCAACGTGCCGGGCGTCTCGCACCGGAAGCGGTGGGAGGACGTGATGCAGCTCATCGACGACGGCATCAATGTCATCTCCGCGGTCAACATCCAGCACCTCGAATCCCTCAACGACGTCGTGGCGACCACGCTCGGGATCACGGTGCGCGAGACGGTGCCGGACTGGGTGCTGGCCGTCGCCGACCAGGTTGTGAACATCGACATCTCGGCTGAGGACCTGCGCCAGCGCCTGACGGAAGNNCAAATTTCTTCACGGAAGAGAACCTCACCACGCTCCGGGAGCTCGCACTGCGCGAGGTGGCGAGCTCGGTGGACCGGACGCGCGAAGAGATCGTCCGCCGTGACGCCGGCCCCGTCGCCGCGCCCAAGACGGTCGACCGCATCGGCGTCGCCCTCGCGAGCAATCCGCCGTATACCGCCATCCTGCTCCGGAAAGCGAGCCGGATCGCCGGGCGTCTCAACTCGGACTGGTATTGCGTGTACGTCCAGACACCGGAGGAAAGCGCCGAACGGATCGATTCCACGGTGCAGCGAAAACTGGTGGACAACATCCAACTCGCGCAGGCGATGGGCGCCGAAGTCATCAAACTCGTCGGCACGGACATCGCGGCCGAGCTCCGGCGATTCGCGCGGGAGCGCGGTGTAACGTTGCTCATCGCCGGGCAGAGCCGGCGTTCCCGCTGGCATCGGTGGCGGTACGGATCGGTCGTCGAACGGCTCACGCACAACAGTGAAGGGCTCGACATACTGGTCGTGGGCCTCCCGACGCGCGCGGAGATGGGACGCGCGGCAGCGGCGGAGACGACGCCGTGAACGTGAGCCAGCGGCTGTACCTCGCGGTGGTGCCGGCGATCGTGGGTGTGTTTGCGGTCGCCGCGTTGGCCTACTGGGGCCAGTACGATCGCCAGGCGCCGCACGTGCTGGTGATCGTCGGCGTGATCGCCTCGGTCGGATCCCTCGTGGTCGCGTGGCGCAACACGCGGTATGTCGCGTCGCGGGTCACCCGGCTTGCCGCGCCAGTCCAGGTGGCACGAGACGATGAGCTGGACGCGATCGAGCAGGAGGTGGACAGGCTGCGGAGCGCCGTTGCGGGTGCGGAGGCGGCGCAGGCAGGGGCGCAGCAGCGGGCCGACGCGTCGGTGCAGGAATACGGAGCGCTGGTCGCCGATGCCGCGACAGCGGCCGCGCGACAGCTGGATGAGATCCGGATGCCGTTGCACATCCTGCTCGAGAACCGGTTCGGAGATCTCAACGACAACCAGGAGGAGATGCTGGCGGCGGCCCGCACGGCGGCGGACGACGCCCAGGCGTCACTCGAGCGCCTGCGGCAGGTGGCCGACGTGGACCGGGGCATGCTGCGTCTGCGCGTCGAGCGTGTGCGCCTTACGGATCTCGTCGCGGCCCTGCTGCCTGGGCTGGCGGCGGAAGCGGCACGCGAGTCAGTGGCCGTCAGCTCGGACCTGTCGCCCTGGTTAGCGTGCGCGATGGGCGACCGGGCGCGGCTCGGGCAGGCCGTGGCGCTTCTCGCGACGGACGCGGTCCGCCGCACCGCGGCAGGCGGCGCGGTCCACATCACGGCCGGTGAGCCGGACCCCCCCGAGTCTGACACCTCGGGCATCCGGGCTGGTGGGCGCACTCCGGCTGCACCGGCCGAGGACGCGCCCAACCGTGCGGCGCCCATGGTTCGTCTCGTGATCACTCACGGGACGCTCCCCGGACGGATGACCGACATCGCGCTGGC
>PMHN01000021.1:3449-4864 GCA_003156695.1 Gammaproteobacteria bacterium | reverse complement strand
CGAGCAGTGCGGCCGCAATCGCCTGCCGGAGCTGGCAGCGCCGGTGGACCTCCCGGATTTTCTCGGCAGCACGGCTGCCGGGGACGACCTGCGTCTTTTGCTGTCGCCATTGGGCAGCTTGCATATCGGCGCGATCAAGTCCGTTGGGAATATCATTCTCTTGATTGGGCCGGAAGGCGGCCTCGCACCGGAAGAAGGGGCGGCGGCGATCGCGCAGGGCTTTGTGCCAGTGCAATTGGGCCCGAGGATCCTGCGTACCGAAACCGCGGCCATCGCGGCGCTCGCGGCTTTACAGCAGACCTTCGGGGATCTGTAGGCTTGCGTTGCCGAAGGAAACACGCGATGGGACGGCTGCGGAACCTTTATCCGCGCGCCGCATTTTGCCAGACAACCGGAGGTCGTATGTTTGAAGCCTTTGAGTGTTTCATGTGCCGCCAGGTCCTGGTCCTATTCGGTGCGGATTCCAGCAGATGCCCGGGCTGCGGTTCCAGTCACGGCAAATTAATTACCCGCGATCATCTGCACCAGGGCTCGAAGGATCGCGCCCGTTCCAAGCGCGGCGCACGCGTCCCTGGGCGATCCAAAAAAACTGGCTCGCTCTAATGGATGAGCAGCGATCTTTGCGCCGGCGGGCTTGATCCTCTGGCGCGACACCAAAGATTCCTGCGAGGCGGGAGGATTCAAAGAGACGTGATTTTGGCTGCCGGCCCTTGTCTTAGGCGTTGATATGCGTCTCTTGCGCGATCATGTCCTCGAGGCGCTCGAGATCCGGCACCAGAGGCGTCTCGTTCACCATGCGGATCTGGCAGACGATGGGCGCGCGCTCTTCGATGGCGCGTGAATTATCCGGACGGACCACATCGGAGCTGACGCGCACGAGCTGCGGGAAGCCCTGCGACACGATGCCGAAATAGCCGCCTTCAAGGCGCGACCCGATGCAATGAAAGATGACGATGCGTGTGCGCCCGGAGGCCGGCGGAATCATCTGTCCGCACGCGCCTTCAAAGGAGACGAGCGGCACCTGGCGGCCGGTCCAGGCTACCGTGCCGATGTACCACGGCGGCGCGCCGGTCATCTCCGAGGGCGTATGAAAACCGATGACCTCCGCAACGCAGGCGCGCGGGATGATGAGCCTGCCTTCGACGAGCGGAATCAGCAGGCTATAGACTTCTTGAACCCTTTCGGCCATCGCTTGCCCTTCAGTTAACGCGCGCTTCGGCAAGCTTGCGCGAGTTCTGCGTCGCGCGGTGCCGCTCGACAAGCGGCGCAATCGCATCGAGCAACTGCGCCTCCTGATAGGGCTTGCCCAGGTAATCGTCAACGCCGATCTCGATGGCGCGCGCGCGGTGTTTCTCTCCGGATCGCGAAGTGATCATGATGATCGGCACATCCCGCAGGCGCGGATCGTTGCGCAC
>PMHN01000021.1:0-3358 GCA_003156695.1 Gammaproteobacteria bacterium | reverse complement strand
CCGATGTCGAGAATGATGACGATGCGCCCGTCGCCCAGGATGGTCGCGCCCGAAATCCCGCGGATGGCGGAGATCTGCGGTCCGACCGACTTCACGACGATCTCGCGGCTGCCGATGAGCTCGTCCGTGATGAGCGCGGTGGAGTGCTCGCCGGCGCGCACCAGCACCACCGGAATGGTGACGTCGTGACCGGTAAGCTCCGAGGGCGTCAGCCCCACGAACGTGGCGAGGTGCTGGAAGCGGTACTTCTGACCGCCGTATTCGAACAACGCCGCGTCACGCCCCAGGTGCGCGCTGACCTCGGCCTTCGACAGTCGCAGCACGCCTTCGACCGTCGGCAGCGGCAGTGCGTAGAACTCCTCGTCGGTGCGCACGACGAGTGCGTGACTGATCGCGAGCGTCAGCGGCAGGCGCACCGTGAACACCGTGCCCTCGCCGGCCTTGCTCTCCATGTGCAGTGCGCCGCCCAGGCGCTTGATCTCGGTTGCAACCACGTCCATGCCGACGCCGCGGCCGGCCTGCTGGGTGATCGCACCCGCGGTGGAGAACCCCGGCTCGAGGATGAGCTGCATCGCATCCTCATCGCTCAGGGTCTGCCCGGGCGCGATGAGGCCGAGCGCCTGACCTTTGTCGCGGATCGCCTTCAGATTCATGCCGCCGCCGTCATCGGTGAGACGCACCATGACCTCGGCGCCCTCCCGATGCAGCTCCAGCAGGATCCGGCCGGTGTCGGGTTTGCCGCGCTGCACGCGCTCTTCGGGCTTCTCGATGCCGTGCACGACGGCGTTGCGCAGCATGTGTTCGAACGGCGGCAGCATGCGCTCGAGCACCTGCCGGTCAAGTTCCCCGGCGGCACCCTCGACGGTGAGCTCGGCACGCTTGCCGGTGTCGGAGGCCGCCTGGCGCACGATGCGTGCGAGGCGCTGCACGTGGCGCTGGAAGGGCACCATGCGCGTGCGCATGAGACCGTTCTGCAATTCGGTAATCGTGCGTGCCTGCTGCTGCAGCAGGGTCTGGGTGTCCTTGGCGAGGTTCGCCAGCAGCTGCTGGATGCTCGCCACGTCGTTGGCGGTCTCGGCGAGCGCGCGCGAGTACTGCTGGATGGAGGAGTAGCGGTCGAGTTCGAGCGGGTCGAATTCGCTGCGGTGCGGGCCTTCATCCTCGTGCTTATGGAGGATCTGCGCCTCGGTCTCGATTTCAAGACTGCGCAGCTGCTCCTTCAGGCGCGTAACGGTGCGCGACAGCTCGCCTAAGTTGAAATCGAACGAGCCCAGCTGCTGCTCCAGACGCGCACGCGCGATGCTCGCCTCGCCGGAGATGTTCAGCAGCTGGTCGAGAAGGTCGGCGTCGACGCGCGCCATTTCCTGGCGCTCGCCGCTGACCGGCTCACGCCCCGGGGGCACCGGTTGCGGCGGGAGCAGGCCTTCCTCGGCCTGCGCTTCGCCGCTCTTGGAGCGCGTGAACGCTACGGTAGCAGCGACGCCACCGCTCGTGATCGCCAGCGGCAGCGCCGCGGCGCTTGCGGGGGCGGCGGGGGGCGCGGCGGGCGCAGGGGTTGCTGACTCGGGCTGTTCCTGCGCCGCTTCCGCGGGCGGCGGCTCATTGGCGAGCAGCAGCTCTGCGTTCAGGCGCGCGAGCATGTCCGTGTCTGCGGTCATCGCCGCAGGAGGTGCCGCCGGCGACCCGGGGGCAGAACGCGCGAACTCCACCAGCGGTGATGCAGCGGCGGGTGCGGGCGCTGGAGGTAACGGTTGCGGCGCTGTGATGGGCGCAACGATTGCCTCAGCAGCGGGCGAGCCGTCGGGCCGTGAAAGATCCTGGATGCGCGTGATAATCGCGCGCGCGGGCGGCACACGGCGGCCATTGGCGACCTGCTCGCGCATACGGGCCAGCTCATCGAGGCTCGCCTGGACGGTGTCGAACAGTGCATCGTTGGCCACCACCGTGCCGTTGTCGACCTGCAGAACCAGGCTTTCCAACTCGTGGCTCAGATCACCCATCGCCGTGATGCCCGCCATGCGGGCGCCGCCCTTGAGTGTATGCAGCGGGCGCTTGAGCGCGAGGCGGTAGTCCGCACTTGCGGGTTGGGTGCGCCAGTCGCTCAGCGCATGCTCGGAGGCGTCGATGAGCTCGGTGGCTTCATCGGTGAAGATCGCGGCGACTTCGGGATCGAAGTCGGCGGGCTCGTCGGCGGCGGCAACAGCGCCCTCCCCTGCGGCGGCGCTCGCGTCCGCCGCGCCGGGCGGTGCAGGAGTCGCCGCTGCGGCGATACGCTGGTCGAGCTCCTTGTCGGCCCGCGTGATCCGTTCGAGCAGTTGCCAGTGACTGACGAAATAGCCCGTGGACTCATCGAGGTGGGACGCCACCGATTCCATCGCGCTCATGCAGTCACTGAGCAGTGCGAGGTCTGCAGTGCCTACCCCCAGGCCGCTGCTATAGGCACGCCGCAGCCAGTGATCGAGCGGCTCGGCGAGCCGGATGCCGTGGCGGGCCTGCGCCATCTTTGAACTGCCGGAGAGCGTGTGGCAGGCGCGATAAACCTCTTCGGGCAGCGCATGCGGCTCGGGCATCTGCGCTTCGCGTCCCAGCCAGGCGCGCACGGCCGCGACATGCGTGCCCGTCTCGCGCGCGTAGATATCCCGCAGCGTGTCGTCCGGAAGCGCCGCAGTCGCTGTGCCCAATGCCGCCGCTGCCAGTGGTGCGGCCGCGGCGGCGAGCACCGTGGTCGCATGCGCCGGGTGCGCCGCTGGTACCGGTGCCGGGGGCGGCACCGGTGGCGCAGCACCGGCAACGGTCGGCTCGCTGGCTTCCTCCTCCGGCGTCTCCGGTCCGCTGGGCGCTGCGGCGGGACTCGGCCGACCGGCGGCCAGCGCATGCGCCCGCGAGAGGATGCCGGCGACGTCAGAGCGCGGCACGACGCCGGTCTCCAGGTGTTCAACGAGTTCCGGCAGCGCCGCGACGGCGGCGCGCAGGGTCTGCAGAATCGCCGGCGAGCGGGTAAGCGTGTTGTCGAGCACGCGGTTGACGAGATTCTCGACCGCCCAGGCGAACTCACCCAATTCGCGCGCTCCGACCATGCGACCGCTGCCCTTGAGCGTGTGGAACGAGCGGCGCACCGTGACCAGCGCCTCGCGCTCGAGCGGGTTCTGGTCCCATTCGGGGAAGAAGTGCTGGATCCGGCTGAGCTCCTCGCGCGCTTCCTCGATGAAGAGTTTCACCAGTTCGGGATCCGCATTCTCGGCGAGCGCGGCGAGTCTGGCGGTGGAGGATGGAGCGAGCGTCGGTGCAGCGGCGGCATCCCGCCCCGGCAGCACCATCGTGGCCGCGGCGCCGGCGGCGCCCGCCTCCGGCAGAGCGC
>PMHN01000374.1 GCA_003156695.1 Gammaproteobacteria bacterium | reverse complement strand
CCGCGCGATGCGCCGGTGACGAGCGCATATTGGCCGCTCAGTTTCCCCATGAGATGACTCCTTCCATTTATCTTGTGCCAAGAATGCCGCGAACGCTCACTTTAAGGGATTTATTTACTTAAGTCCCTCGCGGGAGGCCGCCTTTCCACGACGCGCCTTTAGGCGACGAAAGAACCCCTGAAACGCATCATCCAGCCGCTTAAGTGTCCAGCGCTGCAGCTTCACGGGCTGCTCGCACCACTCGGAAAACTCGCGTCGGCATTCGGTCAACGTCTTGCACTGATCGATATAAGTGCGTGTCTTGCCGGTCTTCCGATAACAGTCGATGCGCTCCTCAAGCGCTGCGTTGTACAGCTCTCGCTGTGCCGCGCACAGCCGCTCTAATGCGCGGTGCTGGCACTTGAGCGGCAGCAGACGATAGCGGTACGTCAGGATCACGGCTTATTCTCGCGCAAGGGACTCAAGTATATAAGTCCCAGCGCTTTCATCATCCACCGCTACTCGCGCTCGCGCAGCCAGGCCGCGATCTTGCTCGGCACCTCGCGCTGCGCGCGTGCGCTCACGTACATGCCGATGTGACCGGTGTCGATCGCGCAGCTCTCGTAGTCCTCGCTGCCGATGCAGTGCTGCATCGCTGCCGCGGCTGCCGGCGGCACGATGTGGTCCTGGGTGGCGTAGAGATTCAGCACCGGCTGGCGGATATCCCGCAGCTTCACCGGCCGTCCGCCGATCTCAAGGGTGCCGGTAGCTAAGCGGTTCTCCTGGTAAAACCAGCGCACAAACTGCGCCAGCGCCGCAGCAGCCTGGGGCGGACTGTCGAATATCCATTTCTCCATGCGCACAAAATCCTCGATCGCGCGCTGGTCAGCGCCGGCGGCGAGCAGACGCACGTATTTCTGCTGCGACAGGCGCATGGGCATGAGCGACAGGAACAGTGCGTTCAGTACCTCGCCGGGCACGTTGCCGGTGGCGCATACGAGGTCCGCATCCAGACCGCGAACCCACTTCGACAGCAGGTTGTCGGCAGTGTGAAAGTCCACCGGGGTCGTGAGGGTGACGAGGTTCGCAATCTGGCGCGGGTGCAGCGCGGTGTAGCAAAGGCTCAGCACGCCGCCCTGGCAGACGCCGAGCAGATCCAGCGCCTGCAGGCCGTGGGCTCCCAGCACGTGAGCCACACACCCGGCGAGGTGCCGCTCGAGATAATCCTCCAGATCCGTGCAACGCTCGCCGTCGCCGGCATCGCCCCAGTCGATCAGATATACGGTGTGCCCCGCCTCGAGCAGGCGCCGTACCAGCGAGCGGTCTGGCTGCAGATCGAGAATGTAGGGACGATTGACGAGCGCGAAGCAGATGAGAATCGGCCGCGCGTGCTTCGCGGGGCGAGCCGCGACCTCGTCATTCGCGAGCGGCAGATAGCGATACAGCGTTGTCTTGCCGCAGCTCCACGCGGCACGCTTCGCCGAGCAGCCCACCTCAACTCCAGCCGCCCGTCGCAACTTCTGGAGCGTGTCAGCGACGCGCGCGCCGAGATCGGAAAATCCGCGGGAATCCCCGGCCGGCTGCGTCAAGTCCGACGCTTCCGTGCCCGCCCGCCAGCGCTTGCCGTCCTGCGTCCCGCGACCGGGCGCTGCGCGCCTTTGCGCTTGGCGCGCGGTGCGCGCTTGCGCTCTGGTTCCTTGCGCTGCGTGTCTTTGTGGACCGGCGCCGTGGCGCGCCGCTCCGCGACGGCCGCCACCTGGCGGCGCAGTTCCTTGATCTGTCCGTAGAGTTCGTCCACCTCATTGCGTGTCGGCAGCCCGAAGGCGCGCGCCAGCGTCTCGGCGTGCTTGCGCTGCTCGACCAGCAGCGCCGCGCTCACGTTGGCCAGCTGCGATTGCAGGCGGGCGAAGTCGTCCTTGCGCACGGTCGCGCCGTAGGCCGCCTCCGCGCAGTCCACCCACAGCTCGTAGACCTTCAGCGCGCTATCAAGCGTCGGCGGGCCACTGGCGATGCTGCCGAGGCGCGCGGCGAACTGACCGGCGGCGCTGGTGGCAATCTCGTGCCAGTGGGTGGCGAGCTGCGCCTGCACCTGCGCGAGTTGCGTGATGAGCTCCCATGAACGCTGCCCTTCCGGTGCCGTGGCCGCGCCCATGCCGAGCGGCAGGGGACCAAAGGGCCATTTCCCGGCGCCGGGCTGGAATGCTGCGGCGNNCTCGAACTGGCCGGCGAGCGAGCCGGCGAGTGTTGCCGCATCCGGAGCCGCGGCGGCCCCGGACCCGGGCGCCACGCCAAAGGATTTGAGGAGATCGAAAAACTGCTCAGCGGCACTGGTAAACGCCGCCTCCGGCCTGAAACCACTGCTCATAAAAGGGATTCCATGTTGGATGCGTTGCGGAAAGTTGCACCAATAAGTTCAAGATACAGTCAAGAGAGCCTTGCTCAAAACGCTAAAAAAGCCTGTTGGAATGTCCGCGCGAACGGCACGCCAGATCTCCGGGCTGAATCTTGTGCGCTGCATACACATAAGATTATGATTGCGCTCCGCCCATGCCCATTGTTCACCATGGCCGAAGAACGCCTCATACGCAAATACGCTAACCGGCGCCTGTACGACGCGCACGACAGCCGCCACGTAACGGCGGATGACCTGCGCAAGCTCATCGCCGCCGGCGAGCGCATCAAGGTCGTGGACGATAAGACCGGCGATGATGTGACGCGCAGTATTCTGCTGCAGATCATTGCCAGCCAGGAGCAGTTCGGCACCCCGGTGCTCAGCACGCAGCTCCTCGAAGCCATCATCAGATTTTATGGCAATCCCATCCAGGCGATGCTGACGTCGTATCTGGAGCAGAGTATCGGCAGTCTCCTGCAGCAACAGAAAGTCATGCAGGCGGAAATGGCCAAGGCGCTCGAAACGCCCATGGCGCCGATCGCCGANNGCGTCCATGCTCTCCGCGTTCGGCTCCCAGGCGAACCCACCCGCCGGCGACAAGGAACGCGGTCCGGAACCCGGCAAGCGCCGCGGCTGACGCGGTGCCTGGCCCGCGCATCGCCAGCAGTCTTTTTCCCGGCCTCTAATCATCCCTTCCCCATCAGGAGTCATCAGGACGTGGACGTTCGCAGCAAAACCATACTTGTGACCGGAGCCGGTCGCGGTATCGGCCGCTCCCTCGCGGTGCACTTCGCAAAGAAGGGCGCCAACCTCGCGCTGCTGGACACCAACGCCGAGGACGTGGATGAGACGCGCGTGCTGTGCAGCGCCGAAAAAATCGTGGCGCGCACCTACATCGCCGACGCGGCCAACGAGGACAGCGTCGTGGGAGCGCTCGACCATGTCACCACCGACTTCGGACGCCTCGACGGTCTCATCAACAACGCCGGCATC
>PMHN01000020.1 GCA_003156695.1 Gammaproteobacteria bacterium | reverse complement strand
GTAATCATCGCTTCATTGGCTGCTTGAATGAGAACAACCTGGGTGCGCCGGAACTGGATCCCGGCCAGACGACGAAGCGCGCAACCAGCTCTGGGCAATGCCCCCTCATCATTGAAGGGTTTCCGGGCGACACCACCGCCGAACAGCTGGTCATTCGCAATAGCAGCGGGCAAAAACTCTTCAGCATTACAAATGAAGGGAAGTTTGCTCGAATCAATAACGCGCCCCCAACGACGATAAGCGGGTCACGAGGTGCCAACGTCGCCTTGCGGAACCTTCTGAATGTGCTGGCGAGTTACGGCCTGATCGTCGACAACTCCTCACAGTAGAGCCGCGGGTCCATCCTGCTTGACCAGTTAAAGCGTGCCCGAGAGATTCCTCATCACGACTGCCGACGAGCGCTCCTGGAGCGCAGAACGCCCGGTGGTTTTCCTCGGCGAATGGTGTCGCCGNNAAACATAGATGCACTGTCACGGGACCTCTTGCTCGAGCTGGTGCGCCAGCTCAATCGCCTGCATGGCCTGGATGGATCATTGCGCTTCTGGCGCATATTGCTCGGGCATTGGATTCAGCGGTATACGTGCCTGTTGTTCCATAGGTGGAACGCCGTTCAACAGGTACTCACGGAGCACCGGATATCGGGCACGATCGTGCTTACGGGATCGCCCGCTGGTCTCGCCGGCTCGGACACTGTGGCGTTGGTCTGGGCGAGCAACGATGACCTGTGGAACAACACCCTTATAGGGACAGTGTTAGGGGAGCTCTCATGTCCCGCGATCGAATATCGAGCCTCGAGCAGCATGGATGATGCGAGTGCTTGCCCTGCATCCGGCCACAGTGACGGAGGCGACAGCCGGGGACTGACTCGAATCGTCGATTTCGTGCTGAACACCCTGCAGCGCGAGGCGGGTTCCCTGGTCATCAGTAGCTACCTGCCCCCGCTACAGTCGATGCTCCTGTCGATGCGCCTGGGTGATGTGCCTCGGCTCAGACGATCCCCGCCCGTGCTGCCCGTAGCTGTGAACGCGGAGCTACGCACGGCAAACAGGCTCGANNAAGGCTTTGCTGCTTATGCGCGCACCATGCTCTTCGAACTGCTGCCGACGTGCTACCTCGAGGGATTCGAATCTCTTCAACGGCAGGTCGATCGTCTTGACTGGCCAGGCAGCCCGCGGTTGATCTTCACGTCCAACAACTTCGACACCAGTGAAGTGTTCAAGTTATGGGCGGCGCAGAGGGTCGAGGGCGGTTCTGTTTATATTATAGGACAGCATGGAAACAACTATGGGACTGCAAGCTATTGTCCCTCGGAAACTGAATGCCTGGAGACTGCCGACGCCTTCATAACGTGGGGCTGGCGCGGCGCTCGCGCGAGTTGCCGGCCGGCGTTTATATTCAAGACGTGCGGCCGATCGCGGGCGCAGTGGGACCGGGATGGAGGGTTGTTGCTCATCGAAGCATGCCTGCCGCATCTGTTCGATGCGTGGGACCCTTATCCGGAGTTCGCTTTGTACCAGCAAGACCAGTTTGACTTCGTGGCAGCTTTGCCGGAGGAAATCCGGCATCTTCTGACCGTCAGGCTGCATGCCGAGCACAAGAAAAAGAGCTGGGGTGAGGTTGCACGTTGGCGGCAGAAGCAACCCCAAGTGAGGCTGGACGATGGCACCACCGCCTTAGCGGATCTGGTCTCGCGTAGCCGTCTGGTTGTGCATTCTTATGACTCTACCGGCATCCTGGAAAATCTTGCGCTGAATACCCCAACCGTTTGCTTCTGGAGGGGAGGCACGGACCATCTGCGCCCGAGTGCGGTTGCCTACTACGACCTCCTCGTGCGAGCCGGCATCCTCCACAACTCCGCGCAGAGCGCGGCGCACAAGGTGACGCAGGTCTGGCCAGACGTCGACAGCTGGTGGGGTGGCACGACGGTTCAGGATGCCCGGGAAAGATTCTGCCATGAGTTCGCCCGCAACATCGATGCGCCGATTACGACTTTAACGCGCTTGTTGCTCGAGACCCGACCTTCAGGCAGCAGAGGGCGTGATAGCACAGAAGCCGATGCGCAGGCAGATCGAGCGTGAAGGACCGATGAGCCGACCGTACAGACTCCTCGATCTGGGATGCGGAACCAGGAAGAGACCCGGAGCAGTCGGTGTGGACGTTAACGACCAGACCGATGCAGACGTGTTTCACAACCTGAACACGTTTCCCTACCCCTTTGACGACGAATCCTTCGACGAAGTCCTCCTCGACAATACTCTGGAGCACCTCGATGACGTTGTGCGCGTAATAGAGGAGGTGCACCGGGTCTGTCGTCCGGGCGGGCTGGTTACCATCATCGTGCCTTACTTCAGGTCCGTGTGGGCCTGCATCGACCCAACGCACAAACACTTCTTTACGGTGGGTTCGTTCGACTACTTCGACCCCAGCCACCCAACGAGTGTGCGCTACCCCTACTCGCGTGTTCGGTTCAAGCGCGAGCAAGTCGTGTTCAATGAAACGCTCGCTAACTCCTGGCTGAAGAGAGCATTGCTAAAGGTTGCGAATCGATGGCCGCGAGGGTATGAATATTACCTCAGCCACCTCTATCCTCTCGATGACATCACCTTCCGCCTGAGGCGCTTGTAACGTGGCGCGGGCGTCATGTACGCGCATGGCCTGTCACTCCTGGGCAATGCCATGCGCAGACTGAAGATCCACTATCACAGCGACTGTGCGTTTTTCGCCGGCTGCGAAAACATGCTGGCGAACATGTGTTTTTCTCCGGTCATCCAAGCAGAATTCACCATAAGCTTCAGCTATCGCGATTCTGCGCTCTACCGCGAGGGCGTGCGGGCACGCATGCACGGCGATGTCTGCCTTTATCCCATGGCTTTCCCGGATCCGTCGAGCGTGCTTCCGGCGCCGGTTGCACTGCGTTCCGCGCGGCGCATCATCCGACTTCTGTCACGTGTGCTCTTCACGGGGCCACTGCTGGTCTACGAGGTGGCGAGGCTCGCACGCTTGTTCAGACGGCTATCGCCGGATCTTGTGCATGTAAATAACGGCGGATATCCCGCGGCGCTGTCGCCGCGTGCGGCTGCACTTGCAGCTTACGTTGCCGGAGTTCCAAGCATTATGGTCGTCAATAACCTGGCGCTGGGCTACGACCATCCGCGGAGATGGTTCGGCTATGCGCTGGATCGGCTCATAGCGCACTCGGTGGGGTGCTTCATAACAGGATCGATCGCGGCAGCTGAAAGGCTGCAACGCGTGCTGCGACTCCCTGCGAGACGGTGTCGATCGATCCAGAGCGGCGCCAGCATGCGCAGTCCATCGGAGACGGTGGCGGAGGCCCGCAGGCGACTAGGGTTGGAGGGGTTCGGTGGACTCTTGTTCGCGGTCGTCGGTGTGCTGGAACCGCGCAAGGGTCATCACGTCCTGTTGGAGGCACTGCATAGAGTGCGGTTGTGTCAACCCGAGTCGATGCAGGCTATCAGGGTGGTGCTCGCGGGCCAGGGCCCGCTCGAGAGAAGTCTCCGGCAACAGATTGCGGACGCGGGGCTCGAAAAGCATTGCTTTCTTATCGGACAAGAATCAAACATCGCGAATCTGTTTGCCGTCGTTGACGTTCTGATTGCCCCTTCCGTGGGTTATGAAGACTTTCCCAATGTGATCCTGGAAGCCATGGGCTCAGGAAAGGCCGTCATCGCCAGCCGCGTCGCGGGGGCAGTCGAGCAGGTTGTGGACCGTGAAACGGGTCTGCTGGTGACACCAGGCAACAGTGATGAGCTGNNCACGCGATCTGTCATCTATGCAATAACCGAAATCTGGCGGGCGAGCTGGGCAGCAACGGCCTGCGGCGCTTTCAAGGGTTATTTACCGCTGAGAGGGCCGTCGGCAGATACCTGGAACTCTATCGCTCTCTAATGGAGGCTCAGTGAAGGTTGTCATTCTTGCGGGTGGTTACGGTACGAGGATCAGGGATGTGGCCGAGGAGCTGCCCAAACCCATGATTCCCATTGGGCCTTACCCCATTCTCTGGCACGTAATGAAAATATACGCCCGCTACGGACACAAGCAGTTCGTCATCTGTCTCGGATACAAAGGGCAGACCATCAAGGAGTTCTTCCTTAACTATGAAGCCTACACGCGCGATCTCACCGTACAGTTTGGTCGCAGCGGTGGCGTCACGTATCACAGCGAGCACACAGAGGCCGACTGGAGCATNNACTGGTGCGCGGATTCACAGGATCCGTCGGTACGTGGACGACGAGGATTTTCTGCTTACGTACGGCGACGGCGTCAGTGACGTGGATATCGCCAGCCTGGTTGCTTTCCACCGCTCTCATGGGCGTGTCTTGACCGTGTCCGGTGTCAGACCGCCGGGACGGTTCGGCGAGATGGTGAGTGCCGCGGGCGGGCGAGTACTGGAGTTCAACGAGAAGCCGCAGGCTACGGCAGGGCGGATCTCGGGTGGCTTCTTTGTTGCGNNCCTGGATGACCGCGAGGAACTCGTTTTCGAGCAGGAGCCCATGAGACGACTCGTCGCAGAGGGCCAGCTGATGATGTACGAACACGACGGGTTCTGGCAGCCGATGGACACGAGTCGTGAATTCCAGCTGCTGAACTCACTATACGATAGCGGCGAGGCGCCATGGCTGCGCTAGCCTCTCAACCGGCGACCATGTCAGCGGCGCTCGGTTCCCTGTCCGGCAAACGGGTATTCGTGACGGGCCATACC
>PMHN01000243.1:2479-9368 GCA_003156695.1 Gammaproteobacteria bacterium | reverse complement strand
AAGAAAAACGAGCTGACGCCGCCGCCCGTACCGACGGAGAAGATCCCGCACTGGAAGAAATTGGTAATCCCCAGCGCCTCGCACAGTGGCTCGAGATAGTCCCAGCCCCAGACGCGTTCCACCGGATTGTCAATCGTGAGTATTCCGCCCGGCGTGCTGTACATCTGCGGACCCGGCAGCGTCGTGCCGCCGCCCGGCCACGCCAAAACGGAATGACGGCAGCNNCTGTCCGAAGAACCTGACCGTGTCGAAGGCCCCGCTGTCACCGGCCGCCGAGAACAGGCTCTGCCCCTGCAAAGCGGCAACCACGAACAGCTCATGCATGGCCTGCAGACTGCTCACCTGCTCACCGTCAAAGGGATCGGTGACGGTTCCGCCGAGCGTCTCATCGTCGAAGATCTCCGGTTCGCCGAAGCTGGTGGAGATCGAGTCGGCGCGGTTGTCATGCACGGCCTGCGCGAAAGCATCCACGAATGCCTGATTGGTGTTCGGGGCCTCATACACGACAATCTTAGCGCCTGTGGCGATGCCGCCTGATTGCGCCACGTCCACCGTCGTCTCATCCGAACCGGCGGCGTCGCTCGGCGGCCCTGAACCACCGTCGACATTGACGATGCTGATGCGGTCGGGATTGACCGTCAGGCCGAGCGAGTTCCAGTAAAAGAACACGTCGCTGGTGGTGAATGAGGCCAGCGTCACGATGCCGATTGTGCGCCCCGCGCCGTCGACGCCCTTTGCAATCAACGGATTGACGTCATAGACGGAATCGAAATCGAGTACCGTCAAGTTGCCGAACCTGGCGGATAAATCCCCTGGCTGGCCGGTGCTTAGCCGCTGCACCGGCATGCCATTGATGGTGTCCGGGGCTCTTTGAATGTTGTTATGAAGCGTCGGCTGGGTGCTGAAGCCAACTACTCCCTGCACCACTGAGGCAATCGCTGCCGGCACCACTGGCTTCGACACGGCGGCCCGGAAGGTAAAGGCCGGTGCTTTTACGCTCGCCGGCATTTCGAATTGATGCACGCTGGTCTGGAACACCTGCTCCAACGTCGACACACAACCCGTCACGGACAAAGTTGTCGCGCTGGTTCTCGCCACCGCCAGGCCGGCGGCGGCGAATGTTGCCGTCACCTTCTGCACGTCGGCATCGCTCGGGCCGAACTGCGCCTTCACCTGATCGGGGGTCAGGAACTTGCCGTACAATGCATCACTCGACGTCGCCAGGCGCTGCATCAGTGCTTCGGCGCCGGCCTGGTCGCTCAGCTTCAAAGCGACAGTTACCGAAATTGTCGGGTCACCGGCGCCTTTGAGCGCCCCCATATCAACTGCTGGCGTCGCGGCCAATACCGCCGACGTGCCGATCATTCCGAGCATCGCGGCCGCGATACCGGTTTTATATAGAGATATTCTCATCGGAACCTCCCCAATTAGTGGCGTAAAAGTTTGAGTTCAGGCGATTTCAACCGGGAACAGACCGTCCGTCACATCAAAGCTGTGCAGCGTGGTGAATGTCTGCGCAGATAACGATCCTGACGCATCCACCCAGAGCGGCCGCAAACATCACAGAAAATCCAGACCTTCTCGTGGCACTACCCGTCTAGTTCCGGCCGCGCAGCACGGCGTGCTCATTGCCGCTGGGCCAGGTACCGTCACTTCACGCTATAGCCACGTCCCTCAAGACACGCCGCCTGCGCGCGCAGGTTTTCCTCATTATTCGGCGGCGCTGCGAGCGCACTCGGAGACGCCGCGCCGGGGGCAGCACCGGTAGGTGTTGTGCCGGAGCCCGTCTGCGATGCGGCCCAGTTGCGGCATTCCTGCCTGTCGCGTGCCTGCTGCTCGGGGCTCTGGCCACTCTTGGGATAGGCGAATAAATTCGCACCGCCCCACTGCGCTGCGGCCTGATTGAGCTACGGCCTGGTACCCGCTCATACTGTGATTCCAAACGTAGTAGTTGTCATCCGCGTAGTAGTAGGGCACACCGTTCCACCACAAGGTCGAGTAGTAAAACGGCAGCGTGGCCAGGAACAGGCCGTACCCCGGCCAGAAGCAGCAGCCAAAGCCGCCGCGAAAGCCAGCGAAGCCGCGTACGCCGCCGCCACGAAATCCAAAGACGCCGGCGTGGCCGACCGCGCCAAAGTGGCCGCCGCCCGACGCTTGGGCCGGAGCGCAGACGACGAGCCCTGCAATCAGGGCGAGGCCTAGCGCTCGTAGGCCGTGGAGTGTGGTTTGGGTGTTCATGGCTCCCTCACATGAGGTCGCGCATTTCCCCGCGCCCGTGAGTTGCATCGGAGACCCGAAAGGTTCTTTGTGTTCCGATCTTTCGGCGACTGTGTCGTCGCGTCGTTCCTCGGGAACGCGGCCTTAGGTACTTACCCGACGGTCTGCATCAGGCGCACTGGGAACGTTCGCCCGCGGCTCTCCGCGGTGTTCCAGTTCGCTATTGGCTGATTTGCGGTCNNCGGTCGTATCGATAACCGCTGGGAACGGCCACCAAGCTTGCGATAGCTGTGGCACACAAGACAAAGGGATTAGGGGCAGAACGCGGTGCACGTCCGCAATCGTCGAAACAATTCGCGGAGCCAGGTCGTCCTGCAAAGAATGTCGTACTGAACGAATAGCGTGAGGGGCGTCCGTGCCAAAGTAAACCGAAAGACCTTTCCAAGACGTGTTTTTTTCCGGCGCGTGGCGACCTATGGGCTTGGCGCTGCGATCATCCATGGCCTCGGCTTGAGTCTTGCGACCGCAGAGACCAAGGTGCCTTAGAACACGGTCTCGTACCAAGATAAGCCGAAAGGTACACAGCGCTGCGACGGGTGTAACAATTTCCNNGAGGGGGAAATCAGCCCGCAGGGCTGGTGCTCCCTCTTTACGAAGAAGGCCTGAGGCCGCCAGACATGGCCTGGCCTCGATAGGTCGGCCGAAGCGCCTCGAGAAGTGGTAGCGGGGACAGGATTCCGTCATTACTTGCCGCTATTCCGCGCCTGCAAGCTCGGAGGCATATTCGCAAAGGATCCCTCAACCTCTAATTTTTTGGGCACCTGAGATGGTGCGAAGCACCCAATCCACTACCGGATCGCGTCCCGCCTGAAAATCCGCCCACGTTTCCGCGATCTCTCGATCTGGGCGGATCAGGTTTTCTTCGCCACGCGCGAATCGATAGAACCGTACGGAGTAGCGAGCTACCCATCGTGAGTTCGGAAGAACCATCTCACGGGCTTCCTGATAGCTATTCGGCTTCTAACCGATCGACTGTCCGACGAGAATTGCCTTGGTCCGTTTGCGAAAATGCGCCGCGTTCGCCATCGCGGCTGAAAAGGTTCTCGGCCCGATCAGGACAAAGAGGTGCCCTGAGCGATTGATCTTGGACATGCGACGAATCGGGTTGACCACATACTTGAGGCCTTGCTCGAAATCTCCTCCCGCATTCAGCCGTAAATCAATCACCAGATTATCTGGATGTTCACGCTGCATAAGGTCTGTCAAAGCACGCGCAGTATGTTTCAGATCTTTGTAGGACCGGAAGTTGCAGTAGCCCGTCTGTGGTGCCGGGAGATACGTGCACCAAAAGTCCTGAGCTGGCTGCTGCAGGTAGAATGCTGGATGAGACACAGCATGCAACCATCCTGTTTCAAGGATGTCGGTAATGGAGGCCCCGCGGAACTGGTTAGCTTCTCCGTGATATTCGAGTGTCACTTCGTTTCCTGCATCGGTAAGTACGACGTAGCGCACTGTGTCGCGATCCGGAGTGATTCCCAAGCCGTGCAGCACCATGCCATCGTCGAGGAGGGCAGTTGCACGCACGTCACGTAGAGCTTGTGTTTCGTCGGCAGGCGTCAATGTCAAGAGCAGCTCCTGAGCGCGGTTGACCTGCGTATCGTCAATCTTGAGCAATCGTCCTCCGAGAGCGTCGCGCGCGCCCGGAATATCTCGAGTGGAGATCAGCCGGTAGTCCTTCCCGAATCTCTCAAAGTGGACCGGAAATATTGACGCGTCGGCAGGAACTCGGATGTAGGTGTGCCCGTCACCGATAGAATTTTCTATCCGATCCATGCCGACGAAGGTCTCATCACGGTTTAGATCATCCAGCCTCCGATCCAATCGGCTTACTTCCTGAACAAACACTGCTTTGGGGAGGAAGTGAAAGGCATTTGCGTGCCGCTTGGGAAGTTCGGTAGCGAGAAAGTTCAAGTCCTCGTGCCACTGCTCATTGCTTACGGGCGGCGCGGTGGTGGGCTGTGCGCTCAGTTGCAGCGTTGNNAGAGCGGGAATGCCTTGAACACGGACAGCAGTATAGGACGACATGGAATCACTTCGCTGCACCTCGGATCTCGCCTGCGCGAGTGGCTAAAGAACGGCGACCCGGCATGGCCGCCGATGAGATCACTGTTGGGCGGAGACAGCGGCCGACGAATGTGGCCACCCGTGGTTGAAGGTCGGTCGTGCACTGTGCACCGCCCAGAAACACCAACCCCTTGGAGGATGTTATCCACCGATTCAAGGTCTACCACGCTCAGCGGTCATGCCGGGCTGCATCTGGCGCTGTGGCTGATGGGCGAATTTGGCATGGCGGGTTGACAGCGCCGCGGGGGAGTGGTGAGCATCTTGCGCTCACATCCTCACGCGAGACTCATCATGCGCAAATTCATTCTGCTGACCGTAGTCGTCTCCGGCACCCTGACGGGCGTGCCGGTGATGGCCGCCAACACCAGCCCCAACTACGTGGTTCTCGAGCATTCGGCAATGCGCGCCCAATTACCGTTCAGCGACGCTGTGATTGCCGGGAATACGCTCTATGTGTCGGGCTCGATCGGGCTCGATCCGGCCTCGTTAGCGGGCGGGATCAAGACCGCACGGGCTCCGGAGGACGCGGCCACCGAGGCGCGTTCCGTCCTGGATGCCGTAAAGCGCATCGTCGAGGGGTCCGGATTCAAGATGGACGAACTCGTGAGTGTGCAGGTGTTTTGCACCGACCTGACCCTGTTCGGCACGTTCAATGACATCTACCGCTCGTACTTTCACGATCATCTTCCCGCGCGCGCATTCATTGGCGTGGACAAGCTGGTCGTCCCCTCGGCCCACTTCGAAGTGATGGCTATCGCTGTCAGGAGCGCTCGCTTCCGACCGGCACCCGACGTTCCCCGCTAAAGCTACGCTCAGTGTTGCTCCAAGCCGCGGCGAGCGTCGCTGGTTGTCTCGAAAGTGGTAGCGGGGGACCTATTAAGTAGTCGCTTTTCGCGGCCAGCATCCCGTAGCAAGGGTGGCGGGGACGCCGTGACGCGATTGCGGATTGACTCCCTATAAGTGCGGGGGTAGGTTCAAACACCTCTTTTTGCAGACGATCACAATCAGAAGTCGATCGAGATGCAGATGCGAATCGTGATGCGTTGGCACGCGCTGCTGGGCGACATGCCGAGATGATCCGAGGGTCATCCGCGAATGACACTAACCGAAAACATTATCGTTGCAATTGTCTCGATGGCTGCGTCTTTGCTCTTGATGGCAGCGCTGAATTTGCTGTGGCCGGCAAAGATGCGCTATTCCAGAGACGACCAGGTTGGCTGGCAACTCAGCGTCTTGGGCATAACTTACGCTGTCATATTGGGATTCATGTTTTTTGCCGAATGGTCGAACTTTACCGCCGCGGAGCTGAATGCTGACCTTGAGGCTAGCGCTTTGAGGAACATCTTTCACTTGGCTGAGGGCTTGCCCCCGCAACAGCGTGCGCAACTCGAAGTGCAGACCCGTGCGTACGCGGCTGCGGCGCTCGATGAAGACTGGCCGGCGATGGCAGGTGGTCAGACGCCGGAGAAAAGCCATCAGATCAACAACTCAATGTGGAAGACGTTGACGTCTGTCAAGGCAGGCTCTGCGTCCGAGGCGACGGTGGAGGATCACGCGCTTTCTGAATTGAGCACTCTTACCATGCATCGCCAAACCCGAGTGGTTCAAAGCGCATCTCGACTGCCAGTTATTTTTTGGTATGTCCTTCTCGTCGGAGGAATTCTGACGATCATCTCAGTCACGATGTTCGGATCGATAAATCCCAGGCTACATGCATTCCAGGTGTCTTCGCTTACTTTGCTCGTCACGCTCTCCATGCTGGCTATCGCTGATCTCGACTGCCCGTTTCGTGGATGGGTTCACGTCAGCAGCTATGCGTTTGAACGCGCGCAGCAGTACATGCGGTAGATTCATGCCTCGCAATTGCAGCCTGGCAATGAGCCGGAAAAGGTAGGCGAGAGTGGTAGCGGGGGCGTGATTTATTCTGTTCCTAGCACCCCTAGAAGCGCTCGCGTGAAGTAGGGCGCTAAGCAAAAAGGCCGAGCAGTCTGCGGAGCTTGTCGTAGCGGGACTTAGCTAGTCCGCGCGACCGTGGCGCCGGCGTAGGCTCAGGTTGGGTAGTCCCGACATGGCATTGAGATTCGTGGAGAGCTGGTAAATGCATATTGGCCTTATCGGAGGGATTGGCCCTGCGGCGAATGATTTTTACTATCGGCGTCTGATTTCAACGTTTGCCAAGAAGAAGGCCGCGCTTGAGCTGACGATCGTGCATGCCGACACACCAACGCTCCTCGGGAATCTCGCAAGTAAGGACGCCGATAGCCAAGTCGCCATCTATATGAAGCTGACTAACCGCTTGGCGGCGGCGGGGGCCGAGTGTGTCGCTATCACGTCCGTCGCCGGCCACTTCTGTATCGACGCGTTCAAGGCGTTGTCCGTGCTACCCGTTGTAGACATGATTTCCGAAGTTAACCGAGCCATTGCACAACGAGCCTTCGAACGGATCGGCATCCTCGGAACCCGCACGGTGATGGAGACGCGCCTTTATGGAAGTGTTTCCCGTGTTGAAGTCGTCCCGCCCAGCGGCCAGGATCTGGAAGATGTGCAC
>PMHN01000243.1:0-2474 GCA_003156695.1 Gammaproteobacteria bacterium | reverse complement strand
GGACGCCATCGCGAAATTGGCCACCACCTGAGATTGTCCCTGGCGTCGGCAGCCTACTGCGGGTGGAGGCGGCGTCCTTCTAAATCCGCGGGCGAGATAGCGGAAGTGGGAGCGGTCGCAGGGGAGGATGCCGCGGGTCCGCGCCGTTCTTAGGTGCTCTGCGACGGAGGGGGCGAGGGCAACGTGGCGCGCCGAGCGCTAGCCCCGCCGGCGCGCGGCGCTGGGTAGGTTCGCAGATGCGGCCAAGACCGGTCGGCCAATCCGTCCGCAGCCGGCCAACTCCGGTCGGTCGGGCGGTCTAAGCGCCCGCGCCGAAGCGGACGTTGGTAGGTCGCGGTAGAGTATTGGGATGGCATGAACCTTTCCACTTGCCCGTTTTCCGGCCGATCACCGGAAGGTGCTTGAGGAGGAGTGAAGTGCAGTTAGGAAAATTGCCATCTTCTATTTCAGTGCTTTGCGTGCTGGCGCTCGCCGGGTGTGCACACGCCAAAGGAGACGGAACAGACGCAGCTGTCCTTCGGGCCGAACGNNCTTGCTGAGTCGGGCGACCTAATCGGGCGGCGGCCTCTCGAATTAATCGCACAGGCCGAGGCGCTTGCGCCGCAGCGTGCGGAACTTGCCTGGGTTCATCTCGCGATCTGCGAACGACTCAAGTGTGGGGCCAAAGAGCAGATTGAGGTTCATCTGCAGGAGATCGATGCAGATAACGGGCTCGTATGGGCCGCCGATCTGGAGGATGCGCAATCATCGGGGTCCGCAGTCGCCGTCACGGCCGCAATTGCCCGGATCGGCGCTAGTCCGAGAATGACGCTCTATTGGAACCAGCTCGAGGTCATGATGGTAGACGCGCTGGTCGTGGCGAGTCCGTCTCAGACTCTTGCCACGCGAGGAACTGAGGCCATCGGCGTGCTTGCCGCGCAGGCCATCCCGCCCCTTCAGCCGATGTCCAAAGCCTGCCGACTTGAACAGCTCAGTCTGCCGGGCCGCCGTGCGGCGTGCGAGGCTTTGGTGGCGCGCATGGAGCAGTCGAGTACGTTGCTCACCCAGAGTCTGGCAATCAGTATGCAGGAGCGGTGGTGGCCGGCCGGTAGCCCACAACGAGAAGTTCTTCGCGCCAAGCGCCGACGGCTCGACTACCTCATGACGGTGTCGAGTCGCATTCGGTGGTGGCGAACGAACCGGGACATGGCAGTCCGTATTGACGCGGCGCGAAAGACCGACCGAGAAGAAGACGTCGAGCTTGCGATGATCAAGTCGTTCCGCTTACCTCCGGAGCCTCCGATGGACTGGAAGGACACCTTGCATCCGGGGTAGTGGTTCCCTCGCTCTTGCACCTGCGTACGTCCGCTCTGCCACTTGTGAGTGTCTCCTTTCGCGCAGCGCGAGTGACTCAGAAGGGTCAACTGCTCGCGATCCGTAGCCCAAGTAGTGGTGCTCGGAGCCCAGCGTAGCGTAGGGGAGCGGATGAGAGCCGCGGCACACCACTGAGGCGGGAGATCAGGGTATGGTCAGTCCGTCAGCAGGCGGCCGGCGGCCGCGCATCAAGACGCGGTAAAGGGCCCGTCTCGTCGGCACCGCGTATCGAGCTCACGCTCGACAGTGTTGGGCTCACCGCGCACCGGGCAAGACTGAGATCAATCGTCTACTTGCTAGCTGGTGACGCCGCCGCGACGGGCGTGAGATCAACGTTGTGCATAACGGTGATGAGCCAGCTCCCGCTTGAGGACGTGAACACCAGATCAAGAAGACCGGTGCGCACAGGGCGTGAAACGCCGTCAGGAGTCAGCGCACCTGTCATCTCCCACCGCACGTCAACAACCGCGACGTCAGGTTTCAGGAACCGGATCTTCTTCACTGCGGCAGTTTGGTGGCTCTGCATGAACATCTTCTGGAACGCTTGTGCGTGGAATTGCTCGATGTTCTCGCGGCCCGCGGCACTCACGCCGCGAACATTGGTGAAGTCGGCATCCGCAGCGAATGCCGAAGCGAAAAGGTGTGCGTCGTGCGTGTTCCAGCCAGCGAGGAAACGGTCGGTGATCACGGCGTTAATGGCCGCCTCATCGGCAGCGTGATGAGCGTCTCCCGTCGCCTTGGCCGCGAGTGGAATGCCCAGAGCCGTTACGACAATAGCGATCAAGACATTGCGCATCGCAATAACTCCTGGAGGGAATCAGTCGGGACGACGCTTCAATTATGCCTCAACACAGGACTTTGTCGAAGCCGCCTTGAAACAAAGCGGCCGCCCGGAAATGGCAGCTCAGGGTCAGGTAGGGAGTGGATAGACCAACAGCGCGTCCGCGAGCCCGTCTCGTGCGGGCAGGTTGGTAGCGAGCTGTCGCTAAGTGATTGTTATTTCGAGTGGTAGCAGGGGCGTGATGTGCCCCGCTTCCCCTGAATTTGCGCGGCATAGGCGCGGGTGTTTTCGGCAAGCTCCGCGTGCCCTCACGTCAAGATCGACGCCAAGTACGTCGACG
>PMHN01000010.1 GCA_003156695.1 Gammaproteobacteria bacterium | reverse complement strand
TCTTGCGGTAGTTGAAATATTGGCCCGTGAGCGGCGGCGCGAAGGCGGCATAGTGATCTGCGAGCAACGGCGCCGGAACCCAGTCCAGCTCGAGCGCCTCGCGCAAGTAGGGCAGGGCATCGTGACCGAGCGCATGCATTTGCAGCTCCGCGAGCTCCTGGATGATCTCCGATCCCTTGATTTTGAGCAGCGAGACCTCGGGCCCCGGAGCGCGGGATTCCGTCGAGACCGCCGAAAGCACACGCAGGTTCGTGATCTCGAGTGCCATGAGTTCGAGCTCGACCTGCGCGATGCGATCGCGGAAGCGGGAATCCTCGATCAGCGGGCGGCCGTTATGGAGTTGGTGCGTCGCAATTTCCTTGAGCCGCTTCAATGCGCGTTTGCAATTGCCGATGCCGGCATTATTGGTGCGCTCGTGCAAGAGCAGAAATTTTGCGTAAGTCCAGCCCTTGTTTTCTTCGCCGACCAGGTTTTCGACCGGCACCTGCACGTTGTCGAAGAAAATATCGTTGATTTCGTGTTCGCCGTCGATCGTGATGATGGGGCGCACCGTGATGCCCGGCGATTTCATATCGATCAACAGGAACGAAATGCCTTGCTGTGGACGCGCGTCGCTGCTGGTGCGCACCAGGCAGAAGATCCAATCGGCATACTGGCCGAGCGTGTTCCAGGTCTTTTGGCCGTTGACGCGGTAATGAGCGCCTTCGCGCACCGCGCTCGTGCGCAGCGATGCGAGATCAGACCCCGCACCGGGCTCCGAATACCCCTGGCACCACCAGTCCTCGCCGGAAATGATGCGCGGCAGAAAGTAATTCTGCTGTGTGGCAGTTGCGAAGCTCATGAGCACCGGGGCGACCATGCGCAACGCGAACGGGATCTGGGGCGGCGCGCCGGCCGCCGCACCCTCCTCGTCAAAGATGTGTTGCTCGACGACGCTCCAATCGGCACCGCCGTAGCGCCGCGGCCACATGCCGGCACCCCAGCCGCGGCGGTAGAGGATCTTCTGCCAGTGCACGAGGTCGTCTTTGTGCATGCGCCTTCCCAAGCGCACTTTGGAGCGGAGGTCGGGCGGCAGCTCGGCCTCGAAGAACGCACGGACTTCGGCGCGAAAGGATTCTTCTTCGGCGCTGTAGTTGAGATTCACGAGGGTTTTCTCATTCGATCATGACGACGACCTTGCCGCGCGCATCGCGCGCACCGCCTCGCGACCGCGTCCAACCGGCAGAGCGAGAGATTTCATCTAAGTCATATCTCCAAAGACGATGACGCCGCGGCCCGGCCGGCCATCTTGAAGATCGGCAAATGCTTGCGGTGCCTCATCGATCGAATAGGTCCGGGTAATGAGTTCGTCGAGCTTCAATCGACCGCTGCGATAAAGACCAATGAGCCGCGGAAAATCCAGCTGCGGTCGCGCCGAACCATAATAGCTGCCGGTCAGCGTTTTTTCGGTGATCGCGACGTGTTGCGCATTCAGAACGATCTTGTCCGTGGGCGCGGCAATACCGACGGTCACCGCCGTCCCGCCGCGGCGCAAGACACCGAAAGCCTGCTCGGAAATCCGACCGAGTCCCACGCAATCGAAGGCATAATCGGCACCACCGCCCGTGAGCTTGTACAAGGCTTTGCCGATCTGGTCCTGTCCGGTCACGTTGAACGTGTGCGTGGCCCCGAAGCGCTCGGCCAATTCGAGCTTGGGCGCGCTCGTGTCGACCGCGACGATCATTGCGGCGCCCGCAATCGCGCAGCCCTGGATTGCATTGAGGCCGACTCCGCCGCATCCGAACACGACCGCGACCGAGCCCGCTTCGACGCGAGCGGTGTTGACCGCGGCGCCGAAGCCGGTCATGACGCCGCAGGCGATCAAGGCGGCCCGATCGAGCGGCATTTGCCGGTCGATCTTCACGAGGTTGTCGGCGTGCAAGGTCGCGTACTCGGCCATGACGCCGCAGCCGCAGAATACGTTGAGCGGCGATCCGGCCGCGTCGAATGTGCGCACGCTGCCGTCGGGCAAGGTGTAGAGCGCTTGCAAGGACTGCACGCACAGATGCGGGCGACCCGTCTGACAGTAGTGGCAGCGGCCGCACATGCTTACGAATGAGCTGACGACGTGATCGCCGAGCGCGTAGCGGCTCACGCCTTCACCGACGGCGGTCACGATTCCGGCTCCCTCGTGCCCTAACACGAGCGGCAAGGGATAGGCGATCGTACCGTTGGTCGCCGATAAATCACTGTGGCAAACGCCGCACGCGGCAAGCCGGATCATGAGCTCGCCGTGGCGCGGCGACTGCACCTCGATCTGCTCGACCGATACGGGCAAGCCGAGTTGCCGCGCGACGACGGCTCTCGATCGTTGACTCACGGCGCTGCCGCGCCCGCCACGAACGCCGTNNCAGTATCACAGCCTCGGTGGCCGCGCGTCGACACCCGGTTCGCCTCGCCGCCGCTCAACCGATCGAGGCGCCACCGTCCACTGCGATGTATTGACCGGTCACGTGGTCCGAAGCGTCCGAGGCGAGATAGACCGCCGCACCCTGCAGGTCGGTGTCATTGCCGATGCGTCCGAGTGGGGTATGTGCAATGACCGATGCCCCGATTTTCTCGAGCAGCCCGCTTGCCATCTTCGAGGGGAAGAATCCCGGGCAAATCGCATTGACGCGAATACCGTAGGGTCCCCACTCGTTTGCGAGCGCGCGAACCATGTGCAGCGCCGCGGCTTTCGAGGCGTAGTACGGCACCGCTTTCATCTTCGTCCCGATGCGCAGCGCCGCGACCGAGGCTACGACGATGATGTTGCCGGCGCGGTTCGGGATGAAACAACGATTCGCGACGGCCTGACTCAGCACGAACACGCTCGTCGCATTGAGCGTCATGACCTTGTTCCAGGCCTCGAGCGGGAGCTGCTCGGCCGGCGCGCCCCAGGACGTGCCCGCGTTGTTGACCAGGATATGGATAGCGCCGAACCGCGCGAGCACCGCGTCGATGAGCGCCGGTGCCTGCGCGGCGTCTGACAGATCATTGACCACCGTAAGCACATCGATGCCGCGCGTCTCGAGATGCAATTTGGCCTCTGCGAGCTCGGTGGGATTGCGTGCGCTGATCGCGATTTTCGCGCCCATTTCGCCGAGTCCGGTCGCGATCTGCAGCCCGAGACCGCGTGAACCGCCGGTGATCAGAGCCACTTTTCCGCCGAGTTCGAACATTTCGCGGACGCTCATTCGAGGCAGCCTCCGAAAAATCCGCGTGCCGGTGGTACAAGTCCGACACCAGCCTCGACCAGATCGCTTAGCCGACACTCCTGGCAGGCGGCGTAGTGAACCGGAACCGCTTCAGTCCGAGTCCAATCACGTCCCCGTCGCTAAGCCGAGCGTGACGCAGGAGCTGACGGTTCACGGTCACACCGTTTGCGCTACCCAGGTCCTCGATAAATGCCCCTTTTGGCCCGATCGTTAGCACGGCGTGGCGCCGGCTGATCGATGTGTCCGTAAGGCATAGATCACTCGCCCGCGAGCGGCCAATCGTTGTGTGCCGGCCCAGCGTCAACGGCGGCGCGTCGCTGTCGTCGAGCGGGATGAGCGTCGCGCCGTCATCCGGGAACTCGGGCGTTTCGGGACGCCGGTTGGGGGTGCCGCGCTCGATACCGACCCTGATCCGGCTCAGCAACTGGGCGCTGCTGGTTGCATGGCGCTCGAGGCGTCGGAGCTGCAATTCCCGTTCATCCAGGGCACCGCGCGTCCGCGCGAGTTCCAGCGTGAGTTTTTGCTGCGCCGCATCGAGGCTGCTCGTTCGCTCGAGCTCGCGCTGCAGTTCGGTCCGGACGCGCGCGAGTTCGCTCTCGAGCGGGCGTCGCGACGCCTCGCCTTGCGCTGCCAGTGCTTTGGCGTGCGCGAGCTCCGCTTGTAAATCCGCGAGGCGTTCGGACTGGCGCGTCGCCTGCTGCTCAGAATTGGCCAGCCGCTCCTGACTCGCCGCGAGCTGCTCGAGGTGCATCTTGAGCGCCGCCTCGGTCGACACGGCTGCCGCTGACTGGGCTGTTGCATGGAGCGTCGCCGCCTGCAGCTCTGCTTGCAGTGCGCCGGCGCGGGCTTGCTCGTCCGCCAGCTCGCGTTCTCGAGCTTCGAGCAACGCGTTAGCGCCGTGCGTGGCCTCAGTCTGTGCCCGCAGTGCCTCGCCCAGATCAGCCGCGAGCGCCTCGAGTTCCGCCACCCGCGCCGCATGGGTCGAATCGCTCGACTGCACTGTGCGCAGCGTCACCTGCAGAGCGGCGCACGCGGCACGCGACTCGGCAAGTTCCGCTTCGCGGGCGGCGACGTACTCAGTGCTGCGCTGGTGCCGCTCCTCGAGCGCCTTGATCTCAGTGGCCAGCTTCTCGCCGTAAACGCGCAACTCCTGCGCGCTGACTGCGCGCTCCTGCTGCTCTCGCGAGTGGCTGGCGGCGAGTTCCTCGAGCGCGGTGAGCTGCGCCGCGCGATCATGCTCGAGGCGCGCGAGGGCCAGGTCGCGTTCGGCAAGCTCGGCAGCGACTCTTTTGACGGTCGCCGCGAAGTCCGCACGCTCGGCTTCGAGCCGTGCTATCAGTCTACGTGCCTCGGTGAGCTCGACGTCCAGCTCGCGCCATATACTGTCCCCCAGACTGCGCTTCCATTCCCTGGATTGCGCATTCTCAACAAGGCTTGCGACGCGCATGGCAAGTGCGTCGCGCTCTTGCGCGGTGGCATCGGCGGCTGCCTGCTGAACCTCATTTTCCCTCTGGATGGCCGCGATGCGCTCGCCGCGCTGCGCGAGTTCGCGATCGGCCTCCGCGATGTGTGCACGCAGGCTGGCAAGCTCGCCCTCTAGCTGCGCCATCCGGTTCGAGCGCTCGTCGAGGTCTCGCGTGAGCGCGGCCTGACGCTGCTGCATCTCGTCTTGCCCCCGCGCGCTCGCGGCAAGAGACTCGTGCGTTCGAGCAAGCTCCGCCGTGGCCGCGGCAACACGCTCGGTAGCCGTCGCGAGCTGCTGCTTCGCCGCTCCGAGCTTCGTCTGCAACTCCGCGGCGCGAGACTCGGCGGTGCGCGCCGCGGCGCCGTTGTCGAGCGCGGCGCGTTCGCCGTCGTTGGCACGACCCAGGGCAGTGCGTAGCGCCCTTTGTGCGACCTCGAGCTCGAGCGTCAGATTGTCGGCCCGCGCCTGGGCGTCAGTGCGCGCTGCCTGCAGGTGTGCAAGATCATGTTCGTAAGTGCGTACGCGCGCGTCTTGCGCCGCGATCCACGCCTCGACATCCCGCAGCGTTTCAGCTGGGGGGGGCTCCGCCAATGTTCGTGGTCGGCTCTCGTCCCCGGTAAGGTCCGACACCCTTGGGGCGGTTAACTCGCCATCGGGATCGTCACGGACAAGTTGTGCCTCGTACGCGGCGACGTCGAGTACTTGCAGTTCGTCGGTTTTTTCGAGGTCCGCTTCGGGCTCGTCTGAATGATTGACTTGGCGCGCCATGGTGAGTTCTGCTTGTTCTTATTTCCGCCCAGTCCGCCCGTCCATGCCGAACGTGCAGCAGCCGGGCCGCGGTCTGGCCTTGATCCCCGATGGAATCAGGGTGCTCCCCTGCAGGCTCGCGGGTCAACCGGAGACGCCGGGCGACATATTGTGTCACCGGACGCCTCCCTCGGCGAGAGGGTCGAGGCGCTTCGTTTCGGACCACTCACCCATTTCTCGAGAAAAGGGTCAGTAACGCCTCCTTGCCACAGGATCTGAGGGTCCTAATCTGCCAGTACGGGCGGGGAGGCAGGTCCCGCGTGCGCAGGCAGGCGCAGCCCGAGCCTCTCCCCTTCGGTAGATCCGCGCAGGCTTCGCGGCACTTTGCCGCCGGCGCGCTGTCCGAAAACGAGCACCGCCGGCAGTCCTACCCATGGATGTCCCGGCTTGCGTCGGCGCACACCTACACGGAGGACTCTTCATGGTGAAAACCCATACGGCAATCGCTCTTCCCGAGCTTCCCTATGCGCGCAGCGCGCTTGAGCCTTACATGTCGCGCGAAACGCTGGACTTTCATTACGGCAAACACCACAAGGCGTACGTGGACAAGGTCAATACGCTCATCGCCGGCACGGAATTCGCTGACGCGTCGCTGGAGGAGCTGGTGGCGGAGGCCGATGGGACGCTGTTCAACAACGCCGCGCAGGTCTGGAACCACGACTTCTTCTGGAATTGCCTGTCGCCACGGCGCCAGACTCCGGGCAAGGAACTCACCCGGGCGCTGGATAAAGTCGGTGGCCTCGAGTCACTGCAGGCGCAGTTCGACGAGGCGGCCGTCAACCTGTTTGGTTCCGGCTGGGTGTGGCTGGTGAAGAATTCCGCTGGTGGGTTCAAAGTCGTGACCAGCGCCAACGCGGATACGCCGGCGCGCGACGGGCACACCGCGCTCCTTACGTGCGACGTGTGGGAGCACGCCTACTACATCGATCACCGTAACGACCGCGGCGACTATCTCAAGAACTTCTGGGAGCTGGTGAACTGGGAGTTCGTGGGGGCAAATCTCGAGTCGTGACGCGCGGCCTGGAAAGGCAAAAGGCCCGTGGGATACACGGGCCTTCTGGCACTAACGCAATGCGGCCTTGAGCAGCAGCCTGGTCAGTGGATCAGCCCTGCAAAGAGTCCCGGCTTCACCGCAATGAACAACGCGATTATGAGGCCGATGGCCAAACCCATGATCGTGCCAGCAGCTACTCCGCGCGCAAGTACCCTTTGTTCGCCTTTTGTCATTTCACACCTCCAAGGGCTACCGTTACCCCTAGCATAACCTGGCTAATTGATCAGCCTAAAAAGCGGCTGTTTTTATTGGCTGGGGGACTAGGATTGCTCGGCGCTGGCGCGCCTCGGCCCTTCGGGCCCGACAGCTTCGCTGCGCGAAGCCGTCGCCTACGGTTCTCATCCTAGTCCCTACGCGACTTCCGGCCTGGAAATGAAAAAGGCCCGTCGATGTGACGGGCCTTCTTCCTATTGGCTGGGGGACTAGGATTCGAACCTAGGTAAACGGAGTCAGAGTCCGTTGTCCTACCACTAGACGATCCCCCAAAACACCACCCACGAAATCGAGCTTTATCATGCCCGAATGGCATGGGCGTCAATCAAGACGCTCGATTTCGCGGGGCCCGGTACGTGGCGGGATGCGCAATCGCACGGCGAACCGGAAGCACCTGGTCTCCGGTCCGCCGCCGATGTTAACGCTTCGAGTACTGCGGTCCGCGGCGGGCCTTGCGGCGCCCGACCTTCTTGCGCTCCACTTCGCGCGCATCGCGCGTCACGAAGCCCGCGTCACGCAGTGTCTTGCGCAGGCTCTCGTCGTACTTGAGGAGTGCGCGCGTGATGCCGTGGCGGATCGCACCAGCCTGGCCGGTGATGCCGCCGCCGTCGACCCTGACGGCGATGTCGAACTTGCTGACGAGCTTCGCTGCTTCGAGAGGCTGGCGCACGATCATGCGTCCGGTCTCGCGGCCGAAAAACTCATCGAGCGTACGGTCGTTAACCGTGATGCGCCCGCTGCCGGGCTTGAGGTACACGCGCGCCGTCGCAGATTTGCGGCGGCCGGTGCCATAGTGACTGTGCGGGGTCGCTGGCATGAATGGGTCCTATTGAATCTTTAGCGGCTTGGGTTGCTGCGCCTGATGCGGATGCTCGCCGCCGGCGAACACGTGCAGCTTCCTGAACATGCGCCGACCGAGTGGGTTCTTCGGCAGCATGCCCTTCACCGCAAACTCGATCACCCGCTCGGGATGCTCGCTCAGCAGCTTCTCGAGGGCGATCGACTTGATGCCGCCGATGTAGCCGGTATGGTGGTAATAGATCTTGTCGGTGAGCTTGCGCCCCGTGACGCGGATCTTTTGCGCATTGACTACGACGATGTGATCGCCCATGTCGACGTGCGGGCTGTAGTCAGCCTTGTGCTTGCCCTTCAGGCGATGGGCAATCTGTGTGGCGAGGCGACCCAGCGTTCTGTCGCTGGCGTCGACGATGAACCAATCGCCGCGGACGGTGCCGGGCTTGGCGAATACAGTCTTCATAGGTCACTCGTGGCTGCGGCCGTACCGCCGGGGACGGTTCCCGCACGGCAGTTTTGGGGGCCAAAAAAGGCGTGGAAGTGTACTCAAGCAGGTGTCCCAATGCAAAGCCACGGGCCCTGGGGCCGCGCAGGGGCTTAAGCGGAGGTATGCCTGCCGGAATTGCCCCTTATAATAGAGGCCTGAGATTATGGAGTCAGGCCGCCCTCTGGACTCAGCCATCGCCGCCGTCGATCGTGCACTGCGAGCCGTCTTTGCGCCGGCCATCGCGGCCCGGGCTATCCCGGGTGCTGTTGCCTGGAACCCCGTCGCCCCCCTGTGCGAATCGGACCGGCGTGAGAGCGCCGCGCTGATGCGCGTCAATCATGCCGGGGAGCTTGCCGCCCAGGCGCTCTACCACGGTCAGGCTCTGGTGGCGCGCTCCGCGAATACGCGCGCCATGCTGCTGTCGGCGGCGCGCTCCGAGTCTGATCATCTGGCGTGGTGTGAAGCGCGGCTGAAAGAACTCGCCGCGCGCCCGAGCCTGCTGAACCCGTTGTGGTATGCGGGTTCCTTCGCCATCGGCGCGCTTACGGCACTCCTGGGAGATCGTGCGAGCCTCGGGTTTGTTGCCGAAACCGAGCGTCAGGTCGAGGGGCACCTCGATGAGCACCTGGGCAGACTTCCGGAAAGCGATACCCGCAGCCGTGCCATACTGGAAACCATGAGGTCCGAGGAAATCGCACATGGCGCCGCAGCCTCCGCCGCCGGCGGCGCACAACTGCCGCCACCGCTGCCCGCCCTCATGCGGGCCACCGCGCGCATCATGACGCGCACAGCATATTGGCTCTAATTAAAGCGTTCTTGGGGGAACCGGTAATGGAAGAAAGCATCAAGCCGCTGAGCGAGATTCCCGCAATCAACCGGTTCCTGAGCTACTGTCGCATTCGCGCGGTGCCATCGAAAACCGTCGTCATCCACGCCGGCGATCTGCCGGATGTTCTCTACTACATCATCAGCGGCTCGGTNNTTCTACGAGCAGCCCACCCGCAGCGCCTGGGTGCGCACGCGCAACCAGTGCGAGCTTGCGGAAATGACTTACCCGCGCTTCCGGCAGATTGCCGCCGAGAGTCCGGGACTGGTGTTTGAACTCGCCACCCAGCTTGCCACCCGCCTCGACCGCACCAACCGCAAGCTCGGCGATCTCGCCTTCGTGGACGTCACCGGGCGCGTGGCCCACGCGATCATGGATCTGTGCGGCGAGCCGGACGCCATGACTCATCCGGAAGGGATGCAGATCAAAGTCAGCCGTCAGGAGCTTTCGCGCCTGGTCGGCTGCTCGCGCGAAATGGCCGGGCGCGTGCTGAAAGTGTTGGAGGAGCAGGGCCTGCTGCGCGCGACCGGCAAGACCATCGTCGTCTTTAACGCCCGGCCGAAAATGAAGACGCGCCCGGTGATCGTGCCCGCGAAGCCAAGCGGCGCGGTGGCTGGGGCTGGGGTAAGGATGAGCAGCCAGGCGGCGGCGCCCGACGATGACGATGACGATGATGATGACGAGGACGACGACGAGTAGTTCTAGGACGAGGAAGCGATGGCGCGGCGCATCTCGCGCATGGTCGCCGCATAGTCACCGCTGCCGAAGATCGCAGACCCCGCAACGAAAGTATCCGCTCCGGCCTGGGCCGCCGCGCGGATGTTATCGGTCTTAATTCCGCCATCAACTTCCAGTCGCACGGCGCGCCCGCCGGCATCGATGCGCGCGCGGGCATCGCGCAGCTTGCGTAACGAGGTCGGAATGAACTGCTGCCCGCCGAAGCCTGGATTCACCGACATGATGAGCACCAGGTCGATGAGCTCGCGCGTGTAGTCGAGGTAGTCGAGCGGGGTGGCGGGATTGAAAGCCAGACCCGGGCGGCAGCCATGTTCGCGGATCAGCGCGATGGTGCGATCGATGTGCCGGGTCGCTTCCGGGTGAAAGCTGATGTAGGTGGCCCCGGCGGCGGCGAAGTCAGGGACGATTCGATCCACCGGACTCACCATCAGGTGCACGTCGATTGGTACCTTGACGCCGTGCTTGTGCAAAGCCGCGCACACCGACGGTCCGATGGTGAGATTCGGCACGTAATGGTTGTCCATCACGTCGAAGTGGATGAGGTCGGCACCAGCGGCACAGACCGCGTCGACTTCTTCGCCGAGGCGGGCGAAGTCGGCGGACAGGATCGAAGGGGCAAGCCATGCTGGCGACATGACCATGAGTCTAACCGATCGTGATCAGGCTCTGCCGGGGGAGGTTACCGCGCCGACATCAGTCCGGCCGCCTACGATACAGCGGCGCCAGTCAGCCGCGTTAGCGCTTCCCGGTACTTGTCGCTGGTGCGGGCAATGACTTGCGCCGGCAGCGCCGGTCCCGGCGCCTTCTTGTTCCAGTCGAGGGTCTCGAGATAATCGCGTACGAACTGCTTGTCAAAGCTCGGCGGGCTCGCTCCCACCCGGTACGTGTCGGCCGGCCAGAAGCGCGAGGAGTCCGGCGTCAGCGCCTCATCGATCAGTGTCAGTCTGCCGTTGGCATCGACACCGAATTCGAACTTGGTGTCGGCGATGATGATGCCACGCTGGCGGGCATAGGCGCCGGCTTTGTTGTAAATCCGCAAGGTGATGTCGCGGAGATGGCTGGCAGTCTCCGCGCCGACGATCCTGCACATCTGCTCAAACGAAATATTCTCGTCGTGGCCGTCGGTCGCTTTGGTGGCCGGAGTGAAGATGGGCGCGGGGAGCGCGTCCGATTCACGCAGCCCCTCGGGCAACTTGAGGCCACAAACCTCGCCCGTAGCCTTGTATTCCTTCCAGGCCGATCCCGAGATGTAGCCGCGGACTACGCACTCCACGGGAAACATTTCGGCGCGCTGCACCAGCATCGACCGGCCGCGCAACTGGTCGGCATACTTGCGCAGCGCTTCGGGATAATGGTTCACATCGGCGGTGATGAGGTGATTGGGCACGATGTCCGACAGGAAATCGAACCAGAACATTGAGATCTGGGTTAGTACGCGCCCCTTGTGCGGGATGCCGGTGGCCAGGATGTAATCGAAGGCGGAAATGCGGTCGGTCGCGACGAACAGCAGTTGTTCGCCATTCACCCGGTACACGTCTCGGACTTTACCGCTGGCGTGAAGTTGGAGATCCGGGAAATCAGTTCGCAAAAGGACGGAATCGAGAAGTTCAGTAGTCATTGGGAAATTTTACAGGTAAGGAGCGACGGGTATTTTAGCCGCTCAGGAAATTTTGTCAACCGCAGAGATCAGCCGTCGAGAAGATCGCGTTATCCCGTTGAAGAGAAGCAGGTTGAGGCGGGAGTGCGCATCAACAGGAACGCGATTCCGGCCGCGTCTCTGTGGAAAAACTGAGGATGGAAGTGGATATCGTGGATCGGAAGTTCCTACTTCGATCTTGAGCGGCCAGGACTTTAATCCGGGGGCGGCCAGCCTGTTCTCCACTCCGATCCTAGTGGAAGGCACAACCGTCGTCTATGCCGCGCCGAAGCGCACCGAGACCAACTTCGACACGCCCGGTTCCTGCATGGTGACGCCGTAGAGAACCGGGGCGATGCTCATGGTGCGCTTGCTGTGGGTGATGAGCACGAACTGGGTTTGCAGGCTCATCTCTTTTACCAGGTCGGTGAAGCGGCCGATGTTGGTCTCGTCGAGCGGGGCATCGACTTCATCGAGGATGCAGAACGGGCTGGGCGTGTACTGGAAGATGCCGACCAGCAGAGCGAGGGCGGTCAGCGCCTTTTCGCCTCCCGAGAGCAGCAATACGCTCTGCAGCCGCTTGCCCGGAGGCGAGGCCACCACGTCGATGCCACTCTCCGCGCTGTTTTCTTCGTCGGTGAGCTTCATGAAGGCGTGGCCGCCGCCGAACAACTTCTTGAATGTACCCTGGAAGTTCTCGTTGATCTTGTGGAAAGCCTCTTCGAACTTCTGCCGCGAAAGCTGGTCGATTTCGCGGATGGTCGCGGTGGTGTTCTCGATCGACGAGATCAGGTCCTTGCGCTGGGTTTCGAGGAAGCTGTGGCGCTCGGCGATTTCTTTGTACTCTTCGAGGGCCATCATGTTCACCGGTCCCATGGCTTCGAGCCGGGCACGCATCTCGCGATGAGCTTGATCTTCGGCGGCGAGTTGCTCGTCGCTGACGATCAGCACAGTCGCGTCAGCCATCAACTGTTCGCGTTCTATTCCGAGTTCGTTCAGGCAGGTCTCGCCCATGTACTGGGCGTCGGCCTGCAGCTTGGCCGCGGTGGCCGACAATTCGCCTTTGCGGTCGCGGGCCTGGTCGAGCAGTTGGCGAGCGTCGCGCAAGAGGTCGTCAATTTCCGCCAGCCTTGCGCGGACTTGTTCGGTTTCAAACTGCAGCAGCCCCTCGCGCGCCCGGCCGGCATTGCGCTCGGCTTCGAAATCGGCGGCTTGCGCTGCCAGTTGCAGATTTTCGGTTTCGCGCTGCAGCTTCTCGGCGGCCGATGCCTCGATTTGTGAAACGAGGGCGTGCACGCGCTCACCCATCTCGTGGAAGAGGGAATCGATGCGCAGCAGCACTGCCGCGGCGGAACGGTGACGTTCTTCCAACGCCGCCACACGCGCGATCCTATGTGAGGTCGCTTGCGCCGCGTCTTCCCGGCGCTGGCGCAGCGTGGCCAGAGATTCTTGCGCCGCTGCGATTTGCCGCTCCAGGGCCTCGCGCTTTTGTTCGATCACGGCAATTTCCGCTTGCAGGGCGGTCACAACGTTTTCCTGATCTGCCCGCTCGGCCGCCAGGCGCTGCAATTCGAGCTGCGAGACGTTCCTGCGCTCGCTGACCCGGGTCATTTCGGAATCGAGTTGCTGCAACATATGGCTGGAGGTCATGGCCTGATGATCGGCCTCGCGCCGCTCGCTCTCCAGACGGTCGAGCAGGGAAGTGAGGTCTTTGAGTTCGTGGCCGAGGGTGAGCACGCGCATCTCTTCCTCGCGCAGAGCGCGCTCGAGATCTTCGAGTTGGCGCAGAACCTCGCGCAGCTCGCGCTTCATGGAAAGCGGACCTTCGGAGCGCTGCTTGCCTCCGGTGACGGTTACATTGTGGAAGCACTCGCCGGACTGAGAGAGGAAAAATGCGTCGGGATTTTCGAGCGCCAGGCCGCGAGCCGCAGCGCTTTCGGGGACAATATATCCATCGCGAAGCTTGGGCAAGATGACTTCCAGAGACTTGCCGAAGCCGTTGAGCACGCGAATGGTGTTCTTGAGCGGAAGAATCGACGCGGCGGCCGGCGCGCAATGGGCGGCTTCGTCGAGCACAAAGGAGAATTTCGCCTGCGAGTCTTCCGGATGCACTAGAAACGTGGCGCGGCCATCGACATCGCTACGCAGCACGCGCAGGCCCTCGTCGGCCGCGTCCCAGGACTTGACGACAATGTAGTTCAGTTCGTCGCGCAGGAAGTCTTCCACCACGCGCTCATAGCGAGGCTCGACTTCGAGGAAATCGGCGAGCACGCCCACCGGCGCAAGACCGCCTTGCATCACGCCTGATTGAAACAGGCGGCGAACCGATTCGGTGGAGTAGCCGTGCTCGGCGATCACGGATTCGAGCGAGCCTTTGCGGCCGATCAGAGTCGCGTATTCGGCGCGCAGCAGGTCGAGGCGGGCTTTGCCTTTGGTCTCATCCAGGCGCTTGGATTCGATCAAACGGCGAAGCTGGCTGATTTCCTCGGCGATGCCATTCACGCGTTGCGAAACGGATTCAAATTCGAGAGCGAGCTGACCGCGCTGGCCGCCGAAAGCTTCCACCTGAATGCTGGCATTGGCGACTTCGGTTTCCAGACGCCGCCCTTCGCGGTCGGCGCCGGCGAGCCGCTCCTCGGCCTGGGCGAGTTGATTGCGCAGGCGTGAAGCGGAGGAAACGGTGTCGAAAATCGTGAAACGAGATTCTTCCTGCTGGCGTTCGAGTTCCCCAAGGCTGATGTTGGCGGCGGTGGTTTCCTGCTGGCAAAGCGCCAGGTCGTTCTGAGCTGCAGCCAGATCGGCGGCGGCAGATTCCAGCACCTGACGGTTGGAATCGCGCTCGGCCTCCAGCGCGGTTTGCCGGTGACGAGCCTGCGCCAGTTCGGCCTCAGCTGAAGCGGAGCGGACCATCAAGTCGGCGCAGCGTTCTTCGTTATTGCGCCGTCGGGCATGGGCGCGATCGATTTCGAGCGTGATCTGGCTGAGGCACTCGCGGTTCTCGCGCAACTCCGCTTCAATGGCATAGCCGCGCTGGGTACGCTCGCCGTGCTCGGATTCGAGTTGCTGCACAGCTTCGCCGCGGTGCTGCATTTCCTCGGCCAGCGCATTGATCTGGCTGTCGATTTCTGCGCTTTCCCGCTCGATGGCGGCGAACTTGCTGGCCAGAACCACGCGCAGCTTGGCCCGCATCTCGTCGCGCAGCTTCACGTAGCGCTCGGCCTTGGCGGCCTGGCGCTTCAACGAATTCATCTGACGCGTGACTTCGTCGAAGATGTCGTTGATGCGGTTGAGGTTGAGCTTGGCGTCTTCGAGGCGAGCCTCGGCCAGCCGCTTCTTAGTCTTGAACTTGGTGATGCCGGCCGCCTCTTCGAGAATTGCCCGGCGGTCGGTGGGACGACTGCTGAGAATCTGGCCGATGCGGCCTTGTTCGATCAGCGCGTAAGATTCCGGCCCCAGGCCGGTGCCCATAAAGAGTTCCTGAATATCGCGCAGGCGGCAGAGCTTGCCGTTGAGCAGGTATTCGCTGTCACCGGAACGGAACAGACGGCGCGTGACCACGATTTCGCCCTGGCGAAATTGCTGCTGGTTGAACTTGCGGCGGCGAATCTTGAGCACGACGCGCGGTGAGCTACTTACGGCCGCCGAAGGAGTCGTCGGTGCGATGTTGTGGACCGGCAGCGCGAAGACCGGTTCGTCGTCGGGGAAGGCGACTGCGAGAATATTCACTTTCGAGCGTGGGATCTCGATTTCTTCCGTCCTGCCGGGTTGCGCGTCTTCTATGGCGCGCTCGGTCTCTTGGGCGGCGCGAGCGCGGATGGAAGCCTCGTCCCAGTCGTCGACTATGTGCCGATCGGCTCGGGCGTCCTCGGGCATATCGTCCTGAATCTCAATTTCCGTGAGCGCGCTGACTTCTGCGCCGGGATAGACCTCGGGATCGATCAGCGTGAGCGACACTTCGGCCATGCCGGTGGGCTTGCGGTCGTGCGTGCCGGCGAAGATGACGTCTTCCATGCGCACGCCGCGCAGGGTCTTGGCCGACTGCTCGCCCAGCACCCAGGAGATGGCGTCGGCAATGTTGGACTTGCCGCAGCCGTTCGGTCCGATGATGGCCGCGATGCCGTCGCCGTGAAACTTAACGTCAGTACGGTCGCAGAACGACTTGAACCCGAGAATCTGAAGCCTTTTCAGTTTAAGCAACGCTTACTCCTTGTAGAACAGTGGCCAGTTGCCAGTGTCTGGCGCTTGCCGCGTCGATGGTGCGACGGTTAGCCAGCGGTGTTTATCAGACGGATTCCTCCGTCGCCGAATGCGACGCATGAGCCGACCATTACCGGACCAATCACTCCCACAGGCACGAATTTAAGCTACTGTAACGGTGAAAACGGCCTGGGGTCAAGCAGTATAACACCATATATTGTATGGCCTTACGCCCCACCGCGCTGGGTTGCACACGCATTGCAGCACACGCTTGGTCTACGGGTGAGGGAAGTTCGAGGTGGGAGAACCGCGAGAGCGATTGAATCTTACCGCCAGCTAGTTGAAGGGACAAGAGAAAACTTGCTTTCAATTTCTCTTCAGGCCAGTTACAAAAGTCCGAAAGTCGCTGCTGTGGGCCTGTGGGTCGACGCCGACTCCTTCGACGTAGATGGTGATGAGTTCGCATTGCACCAGAGACAGATAGCCGAAGAAGATACGCCCGCTCTTCTTGTCCCGCCGTAGAAAAACATCCCAAAACCTGTCTGATCTTTGAACGGTGTTTCTCGCTCAACGAAACCATCGGGAGCAAACTGCATTTCCCCCTTGATCCGGATATCGCACAGCGTCTTGAACTGCTCGAAAGTTGCGTCATTATCAAAGTGCATGACGCTAATTGTTGCCTGTTGCTGGCGACTCGAGCAGAGGACGAGCTTTTCATCTGTCTGGCTCACGGAGGTCCATCCGTCAGGGGTAACGATCTGGGCGTTCCCAATCGCGAAGTGTTGTTGCGACATAATTCAGCCGTTGCATGGACAGCCGAGGCGGCTGTCCCTCCGCTTTCTTGCACCGCTCACCGACTGCGCGCCGAACGTCGCGCCATAAGAGCGATGGGCAGGCCGACGAAGAATGCGTGGGAGAACAACTGATCCAGAACTTCCATGGGCGTAACCGGGGCGGTCCTCTTGGGTACGGCTGACATCGGCACGACGATGTAGTGCATGAAGAAATACAAACCGATTCCGAATGACGGTCCGCAGATCCAAGGTTTGCGAAATAGCGCAGGAATGAGGAGGCTCGCGGCGAAGTAGACCGCGGCTGCGCCTATGGCGATTGAGAGGTGCAGCGCAACTCCCAAGACAACCGTGTGCCATCCTTCGCGAAACGATCTAGCCCCTAACAACCCGCCGGCGATGTTCTGAAAGAGCCGGGTTGGAGTCACGGCGAAAGTGAGCCAATAAAAGACTACGGCATCCAGGCCATCCAAAAGGCCTGCGATGCCGCCACCCAGGAGAATGGTCTGGAGGGCGCGAGGCCGCTGGGCTTGTCCGGTTACTGCAGGTGACATCGCGAGGCTCTCTTCGGTGCCTACTTCTCGCCCAGCTTCTCGAAGAACAGGCAGATCGTCTCAATCCCGTGGTGGAAGTTCGGGATGTGGAACTTCTCGTTGGGAGCGTGAAGGTTATCGTCGGGAAGGCCGAAGCCCATCATCACGCTGGGAATCTTCAGCACGTCTTGAAAGTCGGTGACGATGGGAATCGAGCCGCCGCTGCGAATGAAGACGGTTTCCTTCTTAAACGTGTCGCGCAGGGCTTCAGTGGCCGCCTTGATGTAGCGGTTGTCGGTGCCGACCACGCAGGCTGGACCTTTGCTGTGGACTTTGATCTTGGTCTCGATGCCTTTGGGCGTAAGCTTCTTCACGAAGTTCGTGTAGCGCTTGAGGATATCGTCGGGATCCTGGTTGGGTACGAGCCGCATGGAGACCTTGGCTTGCGCTTTGGCTGGAATCACGGTTTTGGCGCCGGGAGCGGTGAATCCGCCGGGCATGCCGTGGACTTCGAGTGTGGGGCGCGCCCAGGTACGGTAGAGAACCGAGTAGCCGGGCTCGCCGGTAAGCGTCTTCGAGCCAACTTCGGTCTTGCGGTAGTGTTCTTCGTTGAAGGGTAACCGCTCCCAGGCTTTGAGCTCGTCTTTGCTGGGCGCTTTCACGTTCTTGTAGAAGCCTGGGATCAGGATTTTGCCTTTCGCATCTTTCAACTTGCCGATAATCTCGATGAGGGCGAAGAAGGGATTCGGTGCGGCGCCACCGTAAACGCCGGAGTGCAGGTCAGTCATGGCGCCGACCGCTTCGATTTCCGTATAGACCAGGCCGCGCAGGCCGACACACAGCGTGGGAAGGTTGGGCGCGAAAAGTTCGGTGTCGCAGACCAAAGCGAAATCGGCCTTGAGCCTGGCTTTCTGCTTGCGGACATACTCGGCGATGGATTCGCCGCCAACCTCTTCCTCGCCTTCAAAGATGACCTTGACGTTGATGGGGAGCGTACCGTTGCCAGACTTCAGGAGCGATTCGAGGGCTTTCACTTCCATCCAGAGTTGGCCTTTGTCGTCGACTGCGCCACGCGCGTAGATGTTGTTGTTGCGCTCGGTGGGCTCAAAGGGCGGAGTTTTCCATTCGTCGAGAGGGTCCGGAGGCTGCACGTCATAATGGGCGTAGCAGAGGACCGTGGGTTTGCCCTGGGCGTGCAGCCAGTCCGCATAAATCAAGGGATGGCCCTTGGTGGGGATCACCTCGACGTTTTCCATGCCGATGCGGCGGAGTTCGTTGGCCACGAATTCGGCAGCTCGTTGCACGTCGGGTTTGTGCTCATCGAGCGTGCTGACGCTGGGGATGCGGAGAAGATCTTTGAGTTCGCCGAGAAACCGCTGCTGATTATTGCGGGCAAAATCTACTGCGGGGGAAGCCATGGGTTGATCCTTTCTCGTAAGAGGCACGGCTGCAGGTTGTGGCACGGAAACGCAACAGTATACCGCTGCCCGGCGGACGGAAGCGATGTCATGGCGACGATGAGAGACTCAGTCGACAGTCATTCAGGTGTGGTTTTAGAGTCGACCAATTCCATTTGCCCATTCCGGAGTTCATAGGTGCTCACCGTAACGGTGCTGTTGTTCCTGTCCCATGTCGATACCTGTCTGTGGATCAACGTGTATCGACCACCAGTGTCGTATTGATAGGTTTCGTTCTGCCAAGCGGAAGCGCTGCTGTTCGAACTCGTCGTCACCTGCTTCTTTGCTTGATCAAACGAAGGGGTCGTGAGGGCGCTGAGAAAATCGTTGTGAACAAATTGGTGTTCCTTCGGATCATACAGATAAAAATCGTACGAACAATTTCCCGTGCCCCCGCACTGGCTCAACAGCTGCAGATCCTGATAGCCATCGAAATTGGCATCAACCGTGGTAAGCACACTCTGGATCTTGGCCGGCGCTATTAAACCGGGATCAGTCGTATTCTCGATGGTTTGAATCACTTCGCTGCTGGCTCCCGCGGTGATGTCGAGGTCGCCAAAACTACCATTGTCCGCTTGGCCGGAAAAATGAAAAGTAAACAGTGGAAGCCTGGAATTGATTCGAAAGGTGCAAGTCATGCCGCCGCGGAGATCTTCCTCGCCAGCAACATAATACGGCACCTGGCTGAGCGGAGTTGTGCCCGTATAGGTACCAAGCTTGCATCCTTCGCTTTCACGAGAAGAGCTCGAGTCGGAGGCGGCGGGTGTTGCGCCCGATTTTCCAGACGCCTGGTTGCTCGCAGAAACTGGCCGATCCTGCGCTGAGCACAAAGCCACACTAGCCGGTAGGAAGAGCGCCGGGAGCAGTAAGGTAAAGACTACTGTGACGACCTTTTGCCGCATGGCCTAATGTAGTTCCCGTAAATTCGCCGAATCACTAACCGGCTGTGTTTCGCGAATCGAGCGGTCCGCCTCAGGGGCTCAAACCCTGTTCATGGCTTACGGCGCGGCCGAAGGCGCGCCCTTTCAAAGCCTCAAACTTACGCCGCGAATTTACCGGGATACGAGATTAAGTGTAGCAAGGTTATTTAGGATCTT
>PMHN01000107.1 GCA_003156695.1 Gammaproteobacteria bacterium | reverse complement strand
TCCAGCCACGACAGCGCTATGCAGGTGACTCCCAGCCACACCAGCCCCCCGACTTTCCAGATCACACCCCAGGGGCTGGGTTCTGCGGGAACCGGCGCCTCGCCCAGGTCAGCGTCGTGCACCGGCAATGCCAGGCGTTTGGGGCGCTCGCGCTGCGCGCTGGGTGGGTCCTGCAGGGGAACGAATTGCATGGGACGAGTCTAGGTGCCGCGTGGCGCAGAAGGCCAGCGGGTGGGTGCCAGCGGGACCTGCCGCGGCACGAGCGGCTGCGCGCGGGCATGTGCTCCTCACGCCCGCAAGCTATATTGCGCCAATCTCCGTGCCCAAAGCCTTGCAACAAGAAGCATGAGCGCAAGGCCCCGCGAGTTTATCGCCGCGGTCCTGGCGGGGGGACTCGTGGCCGGCACCATCGACGTGGCGATGGCTTGTCTCATCAACGGGCGCAGCATTCGCTTCGTATTGCACTCAATAGCCGGGGGGTTGCTGGGGGAGCAATCCTTCCTGGGCGGCACGCGCACGGCGATCCTCGGCGCCGTGCTTCAGGGGGCCATGGCAGTTGTGATCGCTGCGGTCTTTGTCGCCGCCACCTGCGTGGTGCCGGCGTTGCGCCGGCATTGGATCAGGGGCGGCGTACTCTACGGCGTGGTCATTTTTGTGGTGATGAATTACGTGGTCGTGCCACTTTCCGCGTGGCACAGCTGGCCGCATTTCTCCGTGGCGAGGCTTGTCGGCGACCTCTGCGCCATGCTGCTCTTCGGAGGCATCGTGGCGTACTTTGCCAGCAGGCCGTGGCCGCAACCCGAATCCCTGCTGACGCGAGCGCGGCGAGAATGATCCAGGCGCGCGGGCTTCTGGGCGCGGTACTCCTTTGCTTCGCGCGCGCCGCTAGCGCCGCCGCCGCGGCGGAGCCGCCCTCCGCGGTGCAGGTGTTTCAGGAGTTCCAACAACGCCTTACGGCCGAGGAAGCGCGTGCAGACTGGGCGGCATATCTGGCGGATGCGCAACGTCTTAAGAGCTTTCTGAACGAATCCCCGGCATCCGGCCTGGAAGTGGCGCGGGCACAGCTGCAACTGGGGCAGCGCGCACAGGCCCTGGCCGAGGTGAATCGGTTTCTCGACATGGGGCAGACGAATGATCTTTTGGACTCACCGCTGTTCAGGACGATCAGGACGGCGGTTGCGGCCCGGATAGCCGGCAATGAGGCGCCGATATCGCGCGCACATCAGGAGTTTGAATTCTCCGACCCGGGGCTCGTGCCCGAGGACATTGATTACGACGCGCAAACGCAGCGCTTTTTCGTGACGTCGGTTCTCGAGCACAAAATCGTGACCCTGGATCAGAAGGGCAACACCACGGCTTTTGCCGCGGCACCGGAGCACTGGCCCATGCTCGCGCTCAAGGTCGACGCGCGGCGGCGGCGGTTGTGGGCCACGGAAGTTGCACTGGACGGATTCCAGTCCGTCGCCAGAGGCGATTGGGGACGCTCGGTTCTGCTCGAATATGATCTGGACAAAGGAACACTGCTGGCCCGCTACGATGGCCCCCCGCACAGCAACCTCGGCGACCTGGTGCTGGCGACGAACGGCGATCCCATCGTGGCGGATAGCACGGGCGGCGGCGTCTATCGCCTGCAGGAGCGCAAACTCCGCCGCCTCGATCGCGGCGAGTTCATCTCGCCACAGACCCTCGCGATTTGTGAGCGTGATGAAACTGCGTTCGTGCCGGACTACGTGCGCGGCCTGGCGCAGCTCAATCTGGACACCGGAGCGGTGCACTGGCTCCCAATGCGCAACCGCTTCGCGCTCGACGGGATTGACGGACTCTACTGCCATCACGGCGTGCTGACAGCGACTCAAAACGGCGCCTCCCCAGAACGGGTCGTAAATTTTATTCTGACCGGCCCGCCAGCGGCGGTCGTGGCCGAGCAAGTCATCGAACGGACCACCCCTACTCTGGATCCAACTCACGGTGTGTACGTCGGCGACACCTTTTATTACATCGCCAACTCAGGATGGAATGTGCTGGACGAGCACGGCGCGGTGAAGCCGGGCNNCCGTGCGCTGCTCATGAAGGTCAACGGCGGCGTGGTCGGTAACGCGCACCATTGAAGTGGCGCCGGTTGCTTGACGCGTACGATTACACGCGTAAACTAATACTGACTACACTTGTAAGCACGGCGACACGGGGGACCTGGTGGCGCAGTTGGGTTCGATCAGCGAGGCTGAATCCCGGGTGATGGAGGTGCTGTGGCGCGCCGGCCGGCCCACCAGTTGCGACACGGTGGTCAGCGCGCTGGCCGGCAGTCAGGATTGGCAGGAAGCCACCGTGAAGACTCTGCTGGGGCGGCTCTTGAAGAAGGGCGCCATCAAGGCCGCGCAGGACCATCGCCGCTATCTGTATTCGCCGGTGTTGACACGCGAGCGCTGGCTGTCCTTCGAGAGCCAACGGCTGCTTAAGCGCATGTTCGGCGGGCGGCTGGCGCCGCTGGTGGCTCATTTCGGGCAACACCACCGCCTGAGTAAGCAGGACGTTGCGGAGCTCAAGCGCCTGGTCGCGCAGATGAGCGACGATGACTGACATCTTGGTGCTCCTGCTGGCCGCAGGCACCGCCTCATCCATCGCCATTGCGCTGGTGCTGACAATCCGCGCCGGCTTGCGCCGCGCCTTCGGCGCCACCCTCGCCTACGGCGCCTGGGGCATGGTACCGGCGGTGATGCTGGCGATACTGGTTGCGGCTTCGGATGACTCCAGCCGCCTGACGCCCGACGCGGGGGATGCGCTGGCCACACTCGTCGTGTCTGTCTCCGCCTGGAGCACCACGCTGGTGGCAACCTGGGTGGGCGGCGTACTCCTGACGGCCGCCGTGCTGTGGATCGTACAGGCGCGATTCCTCAGAAGCCTCGGAACCCTCACACAACGTAACGGGCTGTGGTACGCACAACGCGCCGACGTGAGCCCCGGGGTCATGGGTTTGCTGCGGGCGATGGTGGTCGTGCCGGCAGACTTGAATCGCGCTACACCGCGGAGGAGCAGATGTTGATCCTGGCGCACGAGCGCGCCCACGTGCGGCGGGGGGATCTCATCGCGAACGCTGTCGGGACCGTGGTGCAGTGCCTCCTGTGGTTCAACCCGCTCGTGCACCTGGCGACGAGTCGCTTTCGCTTCGACCAGGAACTCGCTTGCGACGCCACTACGTTGAGTGATCGTTCACGGTCCCGCAAGACCTACGCCGCGGCGCTCCTGAAGACGCTGTCGCTCGAGCCCACGCTGCCCTTCAGCAGCCGCTGGCAATCCGCTCATCCGCTCAGGGGACGAATTCTGAATCTGCAGAAGCCCGCCATGACCCGGCGTCGGCGGGTTTTTGGACACGTGCTGGTTGTGGCGCTGTCCGCGACGCTGGCCGCTGCTGCCTGGGATGTGCGGCCGGTGCAGGACTACCGCGCGGTAGTCGGCGCGCGGGCGCGTGCTGCACATCCAGGCGTTGGCGCCGCTTGTCCGCTGGCCCAGGCGAGGCTTGCTGCACTCGCGCGGGTACTGCCGACAGCAGCGGGAACACCGAAACACTAATGNNACAGCGCGTGGATTGACGGCATTCTTCGCTATGGCAGCGGGGGCGTTGCTCCTGTGTCAGTCCGCTGCGGCAGCGGCCCAGACTACCCCGGCTGCCGCGACGGCAACCCAGGAGCCGCGGGATGGACAACACGATTTCGACTTCGAGGCGGGGCATTGGAGGATTCACCTGAAGCGCCTGCTGCACCCCCTGACCGGCTCCACGACCTGGGTCGCGTTTGATGGCACATCCGTAACCCGCATGCTGTGGAATGGCCGCGCCCAGATCGAGGAGTTCGAAACCGCCAGCACGGCCGATCACATCGAAGGCCTGACACTGCGGACCTACAATCCCGAGAGTCACCAGTGGCGGCTCTACTGGGCCAGCAGCAAGGATGGCCTCCTGGTCGTGCCGCAGATCGGGCAATTCAAGAATGGCCAGGGCGAGTTTTATGCCCAGGACATACTGAACGGCAAGAGCATTTTCATTCGATTCATCTGGTCGAAAACCGATTCGAACACGCCCCACTTCGAACAGTCGTTCTCGGAGGATGGCGGCAAGACCTGGGAAGNNCCATTTTGAACAGTCATTCTCGGATGATGGAGGCAAGACTTGGGAAGTGAACTGGATCACGGATCAGACGCGGGTACCGGAGGCGGATTTCCGTCCGCAAATGCCGGCGGTGGCGGAGCAAGCAGGGCAACATGATTTCGATTTTTTCTCCGGCAACTGGCAGTACCACCTGAAGCGCCTCGTGCATCCCCTGACGGGTTCCACGACGTGGGTGGAAGCCAGCGGCACCGCCGTTGTCCACGAGATCTGGGGCGGACGCGCTAATTTGTCGGAGACGCTGGCGAATACTGGCAGTGGCCGCGTCATGGGGCTGACCTTGCGCACGTTCAATCCCAAGACTCACCAGTGGTACCTGTATTGGGCCAACAGCAAAGATGGCGTCATAGCCGTGCCGCAGATCGGAGAATTCAAGAACGGCATCGGCGAGTTCTACGCGCAGGACACCCTCGATGACCGCGCAATCCTGGTGCGATTCGTGTGGTCAGGAACCACTTCGAAGGTGGTGCATTTCGAACAGTCATTCTCGGCTGACGGCGGCAAGAGCTGGGAGGTGAACTGGATTTCGGAATCCTCGCACTGAGGACGCTGTTGGAAGCGCGGCGTCAGCCGCTGTTGCACGGGCGGCGCATTTGACGTTAGATCCCCTGTCACAAGAAGCGACGATCCACGGGGGCGCTGACCATGAGCATTGAACTGAAGATCCTGGCCTGGACTGTCGGTCTCGGGCTCGTCTATGTGCTCATTGCCGCCACGTTGGGAACTGCGCAGCGCGGTCTGCAGTGGAACGTCGGCAACCGCGATGGGGAGCCCAAGCCTCTCACGGGCGCCGCCGCGCGCGCTGCCCGCGCGAGCAACAATTTTCTCGAGACGTTTCCGTTCTTCGCGGTCGCCGTGCTCGCCGTAACCTTCGTGAAGGGAGGCTCGCCGCACACCGCACTCGGGGCGCAGTTGTATTTCTGGGCGCGCCTCGCCTATCTGCCGATCTACATCATCGGCATCCCTTACGTACGCACGCTGGCGTGGGCCGTTGCGCTGTGCGGACTGCTGATGGTGCTCGGCACGCTTTTCTGACGCAGCAGCGCCTTCGAACCCCGGTCTGCGGCAGCTGCTGCGCGCTGTTTGACTTTAATATGCTTGGGGGCGTATATACGCTAAATGGAATCAAATTTTGCCATCATCGCCGAGCCGAGCCGGCGCGCCATTCTGAGTCTGCTCGCATCCTCCGAGCGGTCCGTGGGTGACATCGAGGAGAAGTTAAGCCTGCCGCAGCCCTCGGTTTCAAAGCACCTGCGGGTGCTGCGGGAAGCTGGATTCGTGGAGTCGCGCGTTGATGCGCAGCGGCGTCTGTACCGGATCAAACCAGAACCACTGATGGAGATAGACGCGTGGCTCGCTCCGTTCCGCCGCTTCTGGTCGGTCCACGTCGACGCGCTGGAGCGCCACCTTGATCAGATAAAGGCCGTACCACGCCGCAAGAGTAAGAAACGATGAGCAGCCGCAGCGAATATATGCCGGGCCCTGCCGCCGGCGCCGAGGTCCGAAAGGATGGGGAAAAGTGGACGCTGGTTCTCGTCCGCGAGCTACGCCATCCGCCGCAGAAAGTGTGGAAAGCGTTGACTGACCCGGCCAGTCTGCATGAATGGGCGCCATTCGATGCCGATGGGAGCCTGGGTACGGCTGGCAGCACGGCGAAGCTCACCACGGTGGGAGCGCCCACGCCGCAGGTCTCCGAAACCAAGGTGACGCGCGCCGACGCTCCCAGAGTGCTCGAGTACAACTGGGGCGCCATGGATATCCGGTGGCAACTGGAAGCCTCCGGTGGCGGCACGCTTCTCACGCTGTGGCACAGCATCGATCGGCGCTTCATCTCCATGGGCGCTGCCGGGTGGCACATTTGTCTGGATGTTCTGGATCACCTTCTCAGCGGAACTCCCCTCGGCCGCATCGTTGCTGGCGAGGCGATGACGTTCGGTTGGCCGCGGCTGAACGCGGAGTACGCCANNCCATGCCTGGCCCAGACTATGAGGCCCGCTGCCGTTCGAGCTTTGAGAAGCAGCGATTTATGGACACCCTTGGCGCTCGGCTGGTCACCGTACGCCCCGGTGAAGCCGTCATCGAATTACCCTTTAGCAGCCACCTGACGCAGCAGCACGACTTCTTACACGCGGGTGCCATTACTTCGATAGTGGACAGTGCCTGCGGATATGCTGCTCTCAGCCTGATGCCCAAGGATTCTGCTGTCCTGAGTGTGGAATTCAAGAGGCCCTTGCTGACCAAGAGAAACTCCAGGACTAACGCTGTAACAAACGCTTTTGGCCGGACGACCCCCTGCAACCACGGAACCTGCTGCCATTCCCGTCGACGCAATCCCCTCCCACGCTCTCACAATCCGCGAATACAGCGATGAGCTTGCCGCGGCGTTCCACGACATCAATGCCGAGTGGATCGGCACGATGTTTCGCCTCGAGGCCACCGATCTACAGGTGCTCGAAAACCCGCGCCGATTCATCATCGACCCGGGCGGTGCGATCCTGTTCGTAGAGGCAGCCGGGCTCGGCGTGATCGGGACCTGCGCACTGCAGAAGACCGGTGAGCGGAGCTTCGAGCTCACCAAGATGGGCGTGCGCACGAGCGTGCGCGGTCTCAAAGCGGGTGAGTTCCTGCTGGCCGCAGTGATCGGGCGCGCGCGCGCGCTGGGGGCGGAGCTGCTGTACCTGCTGACCAACTCGCGCTGCGCAGCTGCGGTCCATCTCTACGAAAAACTCTGCTTCCGGCATGACGCAGACATCATGGCGAGATTCGGTGCCCGCTACGAGCGCTGCAACGTGGCAATGCGATATAGGGGCTGGGACTGACGCGGCAAAAGAAAAAGCCCCTGAGATCTTTCGACCTCAGGGGCTTTTGGTTNNCGCTATGGCCGCCAGGCAAACTTTTTGAGATTCATGGGGCCGCACCTCGCGGTGCAGCCCCACGCGTCTCCAATCCGGTTAGTTTCTGCTTCGACGCTTGTCGCGTTCACGATGGAATCATCCATCGGCATCAAGCCTCGCGTGGAACAAACCACTTGAGGTTATATGGTCAAGCCTCACGGGCAATTAGTACTGGTTAGCT
>PMHN01000285.1 GCA_003156695.1 Gammaproteobacteria bacterium | reverse complement strand
TGGCGCTGACCATCGCCACCGGATTCGTCGTCGACGACGCCATCGTGGTGGTCGAGAATGTCTATCGCCATATCGAAGGAGGCGAGACGCCGTTCCGCGCCGCGATCGTCGGCGCGCGCGAGATCGTCGGCCCGATCATCGCCATGACCATCGTGCTGGTCGCCGCCTACCTCCCGATCGGCTTCCAGGGCGGCCTTACCGGCGCCCTGTTCACCCAGTTCGCCTTCACGCTCGCGGGCGCGGTCACCGTGTCGGCCGTCATTGCGCTGACGCTCTCGCCGATGATGTGCTCGCGCGTGTTCACGGCGCAGATGGAGGAAGGACGCTTCACGCACTTCCTCGACCGCACCTTCAATACGGTGCGCGACCGTTACAAGCGACTGCTCGCGGACTGGCTGCGCACCTGGCAGGTCGTAGTGCTGTTCGGGGTGCTGCTCCTGCCCGCGCTCGCGGCGCTCTTCATGACCGCGAAATCCGAGCTCGCTCCGGGGGAGGACCAGGGTGTCGTGCTCGAGCAGACCATCGGGCCGCCGAACGCGACGCTGCAGCAGATGCAGGCCTATTCCGACATGGAGTTCGACATCTCGCACAAGCTCCCGGAATACCAGGCGATGTTCCAGCTCACCGGCGCACCGTCGGTGAACCAGGGATTCGGTGGTGTGCTGTTAAAACCCTGGGGCGAGCGCAGCAAGGGCGCGGCGCAACTGCAGCAGCAGCTGCAGGCCGAGTGGAACAAGGTGCCGGGCGCCCGTGTGGCCGCGTTCCAGTTCCCGGCGCTGCCCGGTTCGCAGGGACTGCCGATCCAGTTCGTAATCACGACCACGGAGCCCATCGAGAACCTCAACGACGTCGCGACCCAGGTGCTGGACAAGGCACGCTCCAGCGGCATGTTCTACTTCATCGACGCGGACCTGAAGCTCGACAAGCCGCAGGCGACCGTCGACGTGCATCGTGACATGGTGAGCGACCTGGGACTCACGCAGCAGAGTGTCGGCGGAGCCCTCACCGCCGCCCTGGGCGGCGGCTACGTGAACTACTTCGCGATCGCCGGCCGCTCCTACAAAGTCATCCCGCAGGTGCTGCAGGTCGATCGCTTGAATCCGGACCAGGTGCTCGACTACTACGTGCACTCGGGCGACGGCTCGCTCATCCAGGCGCGCACGATCGCCTCCCTCAAGCACTCGGTCGTGCCCGAGACCATCAGCCACTTCCAGCAGTTGAACTCCGCCACCATCGCGGGCGTCACGGGCGCTTCCGAAGCAGACGCGCTCAAGTACCTGCGTGACACGCTGAACCAGGTCGCGCCGAGCGGCTACACCGCCGATTACTCCGGCGAGTCGCGCCAGTTCATGCAGGGTTCCGGCAGCTTCGCGCTGACGCTGGTGTTCGCCCTCATCATCGTCTACCTGGCGCTGGCCGCCCAGTTCGAAAGTTTCCGCGATCCGGCCGTGATCCTGGTGTCGGTGCCAATGGCGCTGTTCGGGGCGCTGATCTTCATTAACTTCGGCATCAACGGCCTGTCACTCAACATCTACACGCAGGTGGGGCTCGTGACACTCCTGGGCCTCATCAGCAAGCACGGCATTCTGATCGTGCAGTTCGCCAACGATCTGCAGAGAAGCGGGCACGCCAAGCTCGATGCCATCGAGGAGGCGGCGGCGACCCGACTGCGGCCGATCCTGATGACGACCGCGGCGATGGTGTTCGGCGTGGTGCCGCTGGTAATCGCATCCGGCGCCGGCGCCTCGGGACGCCAGAACATGGGGACGGTACTGCTCGCCGGGCTTGCCATCGGCACCCTGTTCACGCTCTTCGTGGTGCCGGCGGTTTACATCTTCATCGGCGCCGACCACGGCCACGAACGCAAGCCGGGCGATCCGGGCAAGGACACGACTGTCGCGGCGACCTGAGGCGGATGCGGCGGCAGGCCGCGCTGTCAGTGGCTGCCGTTGATGCGCGTCGCCGCGAGCCCTCCAGGCACTCGCCGGCAGGCCGCGCCCATATGGTCCGCGAACTGCTCAATCGCCACATTGGCGTCCGCCCAGGGATCAAACGAGCGCGAGCGCCAGTTAACCGAAGGCGGGAAGTAGCGGTGCTTCACCGTTGCGAGTACCTGGTTGTGGCTGTCGCGCAGGTAGCCGGTGAGGTCCGCGCCCCCCAGATAGTGCGTCTTCACCGGATCGAGCGCCGGGCTCGCATTCAGCTGCTCGGGTGTCGGGTGCGTCGGGGCAATGTCCTCGACCGTGACGGCAAAAGCGATGCCTGCCGGAACATTCGCCTTTTCGCAGGCACGCACTACGGCGCTCTGGATCCTGGCTTGCAGCACCGCGCTCTCATCCTTGCCGTAGCGCTCAAGCTTGGCCTGCGCCAGCGGCGAAAAGTCGACGGTAGCTGTGACCGGTCCCGCGGCGCACAGGTGCGCCAGCGGCGCGAACGGCGTCAGCAGTAAGCCAATGATCACGGTTCGAACGAGAGGCAGCGACGTGCTCATGGTGCTACTCCTCGGCAGTCAGGCAGGCGGACCTAAGTGAAGTTCAGCGCCAACATTAAGCGCCCGGCTGGCGTCTGCCAACCCGTTCAGGAGACTATGCACGCACCAAATTCGAATTTAGAGAGCACGCTTTATGCCCATGGCGTGGAAACACTCAGCGGCGCTGCAGTGCGCGCTGGCGGCGGCACTGTTATATGTCGGTTCATACGCCCCGGCAGCCGAGGCACGCGGGCACGCGGACCCGTGGTGGCAGCATGCGGTCATCTACGAGATCTATCCGCGCAGCTTCCAGGATTCCAACGGCGACGGGATCGGCGACCTCAACGGCATCACGCAGCGGCTCACTTACCTGCAGGAGCTGGGCGTCGATGCGATCTGGATTGCGCCCTTCTACCCCTCGCCGCAGGTCGATTTCGGCTACGACATCTCCGACTACCGCGGCGTGGATCCGCGCTACGGCACGCTGGCGGATTTTGACCGGCTGCTGGCGCAGGCGGGGCAACATCACATTCGCGTCATCCTCGACATGGTGCTGAATCACACCTCCGACAAGCACCCGTGGTTCATCGAGGCTGCGAGTTCGCGCACCGTCGGGAAGCATGATTTCTATTGCTGGAGCGACGGCAAGGTCGACGCTGCCGGCAAGCACCTGCCGCCGAACAACTGGGTAAGCCTGTTCGGCGGATCGGCCTGGCAGTGGGTGCCGGCCGTGGGGCAGTACTACTACCACAAGTTCTACCGTCAGCAGCCGGATCTCAACTGGCGCAACCCCGCGGTTGAGCAGGCGATGTTCGGCGCCATGCGTTTCTGGCTGGATCGCGGCGTAGCAGGCTTTCGCCTCGATGCGATCACGACATTGTTTGAAGATGAGCAGCTGCGCGACGAGCCGGCGCTTGGCGGCACCAATGCCCAGGGCGACCCGAACCTGAGCAACATCTACACCGACAATCTGCCGCAGGTTCACGACGTCATCCGCCGCATGCGCGGCATGGTCGATGGCTATCCCGGAGAACGGCTGCTGATCGGCGAAACCTATCTGAAAACTACCGCGGACATCGCTCCCTGGTACGGCGGTGCACGGCACGACGAGCTGCAGCTGCCCATGGACACACTCTTCGGCCTCGGCGCGAAGCTCGATGCCGCCACCTTCCGCCGGCGCATGACGGAAGCCGACACCCTGCTCGGCGGGGGCCAGCCGCTGTTCGTATTCGACAACCACGACAACATCCGCAGCTGGGACCGCTTCGGTGACGGCGTCCACAATGCGGCGATCGCGAAAATCATCGCCGCGCTGCTGCTGACTTCGCGCTCGGCAGCGCTCCTGTACCAGGGCGAGGAGATCGGCCAGCCGACCACGACGCCAAAGCGGGTGCAGGATGTGCGCGACCCCATCGGCATTACCGGCTGGCCGAAGGAGAAGGGCCGCGACGGCGAGCGCACCCCGATGCAGTGGGACGATGCCAACGCCCAGGCCGGCTTCAGCAGCAATCCGCACACCTGGCTCCCGGTCCAGGCGAACTACCGCACCGTCAATGTCAGGACCGAGCTCGCCGACCCCGGCTCAATTCTCAACTGGCACCGGCGACTGATTGCGCTGCGTCGGAGCAATGCCGCACTGCGCGACGGGCGGCTCGTGATGCTCGATCCAGGCAATGCCAGCGTGCTGAGCTACGCCCGCGTGGCAGCCGACGGTACAGCGGTGGTTGTGGCTCTAAACATGTCGGCTGTGACCCACAAGGTAACGCTCGGGCTCAAGGCCGCGGGGGTCAGTGGCTCGCGACTGACGACGCTCATGGCGAACCCGGCGGGCATTACCGACACCGGCGCGGATCACGATGTCACCCTGCCGCCATTCGCGGCCTGGGTAGCCCAGGTGCGCTAGTGACCGCCGCCGGCGCTATCGCCAGCGACTCTGTGAGCTTCGCGGTCGAAGGTGGCGCCCGTGTCTCGGCGCTGCTGCACCTGCCACCCGCGGCGCGCGCCTGCTACGTCCTCGCCCATGGCGCCGGTGCGGGGATGCACCACGCTTTCATGAGTGCCGCGGCCGCCGAGCTGGGCGTGCTCGGCATCGCGACGCTGCTCATCTGGCGTGGCGTGTACCCGGATTTCGTGACGGCGCTGCGCCACTCGGCGTTCACCGTCATNNCGCCGGCCGGATGCGCCGGCGCTGTGCCACGCCACAGTGCGGGCCGCGGTGGCCGAGGCCGCACGGCTCGCGCCAGCACTGCCGCTCGTGGCGGGCGGCCGCTCATTCGGTGGCCGCATGACTTCCCAGGCGCAGTCGCTCGCGCCGCTCCCGGGGGTGCGCGGACTTGCGTTCCTGGGCTTCCCGCTGCATCCCCTCGGACGCCCGGCAGACAGCCGCGCCGACCACCTGTCCCGGGTACAGATCCCGATGTTGTTTCTGCAAGGCACGCGCGATGCGCTCGCGGAGCGCACGCTCGTCCAGGCGCTGGTGACACGGCTGGGTTTGCGCGCGAGTCTCGCGTGGGCGGAGGAGGCGGATCACTCCTTCCATGTTCCTGCGCGCACGGGCGCCAGGGACGCGGATGTCCGCAACGAGTTGCTGCAGGTGCTGTCCCGATGGGTGGATACCTTGCTGTGAGCAAGCGCCCCCTCGACCGCTACGCGGCCAAGCGCTCATTCACGCGCACGCCCGAGCCACCTGCAAAGGTGGGCGGGGAGCGTGCCGGCCCGCTGATGTTCGTGGTACAGAAACATGCAGCGCGGCAGCTGCACTACGACTTTCGCCTCGAGCTCGACGGGGTGTTGAAGTCCTGGGCGGTCCCGAAGGGGCCCTCGCTCGACCCCACCGATAAGCGCATGGCGGTGGAGGTGGAGGACCACCCGTTCGACTACGCCTCCTTCGAGGGCGTGATTCCGCCAAAACAGTACGGCGCCGGTAACGTGATCGTGTGGGACTGTGGCGTGTACTCCCCGGACGAGGGCCAGCAGTACTCGTTTATCGATCGCGCCGCGGCCGAGGCGCGTGTGCGCGCTGGGCTCGCTGCCGGCAAGCTGTCGTTCCTGCTGTGCGGCGAGAAGCTCAAGGGCTCGTTTGCGCTGGTGAAGACCAGGACCGGCAACCAGTGGCTCCTCATCAAGCACCGCGACCGATTCGCACAGCCTAACGACATTCTCGCGCACAAGGCGTCCGTGCTCTCGGGCCTAAGCCTCGACGATATCAGCCCGCTCAAAGAGCCCGCGCGGCGCGCTGCGGCGCAGCTCGCCCCAACCGGCCCCGAGGAGAAGCTGCCGAATCAACTCAAGCCCATGCTTGCCGAGACCGGTGACACGCCGCAGTCCGATCCGCAATGGCGCTACGAACCGAAGCTCGACGGCTACCGCGTCATCGCGTTCGTGGAAGGCACGAGTGTGCGGTTGCAGTCGCGCCGCGGCATTGACCTGACCTCTTTCTTTCCGGAGCTCGCTGCGGAACTCGCCGCGCAGCCTGCCGGGCAGATGATTCTGGATGGTGAGATCGTCGCCCTCGACGGCGCGGGGCGTCCCTCGTTCAACGCGCTGCAGGACCGTGCGCAACTCAAGACGGCATCTGAGATCGCGGCGGCGCGCCAGGCAACACCCGTGGTGCTGGTGTGCTTCGATCTGTTGCACTTCGCGGGACTCAACCTGCGCGGGTCCCCTTACATCGACCGGCATCGTTATCTGTCGCAGTGCCTGCTGCCCTCGGCGCACCTGCAGCTCGTGCATTCGGGTGCCCACGCCGAGGAGCTGTACGGCGCGGCGCTCAGATCCGGCTTTGAGGGTATCGTCGCCAAGCGCATCGACAGCGCGTATCACGCCGGGCAGCGCTCGCGGTCGTGGCTGAAGATCAAGGCGGCGCAAACAGCCGAGCTGCTGGTCGGCGGGTACACACGCGGTAAGGGAGCCCGCGAGCCGCTGGGCGCGCTGCTGCTTGGATACCGGGAGGGCAAGGCGCTGCGCTACGCCGGGCACGTCGGCTCGGGACTCGACGACGAAATCATTGCCACCCTGCTCGAGCGTGCGACGAAGCTCAAACGTGCGACCTCGCCCTTCGCCGAGAAGCCGCCGCTGCACCGGCCGACGACCTGGCTGAAGCCCGAACTCGTCGTCGAGGTTACCTTCAGCGAGTGGACGCCTGCAGGCGCGCTGCGCGCACCCGTATTCGTGCGTCTGCGCGAAGACATCGCGCCGCGCAGCGTGCGCAAGGGCGCGGCCTCACGGGAGCGGGCGGTCACGACCGCATCGCGTGTCAGGCAGCAACGCGTGCCAGTGGAAGAATCCCACCCGCAAGGCACCACGGCGGATGACACCGCCGCAGTGCTGGCGCAGTTGCAGAACCCGGCTAAGCGCATGGAGCTGCAGGTGGGCAAGGCGCGCATCGCGCTCACCAATCTCGACCGGATCTACTGGCCCGAAGATCCGCGCACGGGTCGTGGCGCCGTCAGCAAGCGCGATCTCATTGTGTATCTGGCGAAGGTGGGCCGCTTCATGCTGCCGCACCTGAAGGATCGGCCGCTCACCATGATCCGCATGCCTGAAGGCATCGGCGGCGAACGCTTCTTCCAGAAGCACTGGGCGCAGGCGCTGCCGGAATTCGTCGAGACGGTGACGGTGTTCTCGGAGCACAAGGACGGCCGGCATCGATATCTGCTCGCCAACAACCTGCCGACGCTTCTATGGCTGGGTCAGGTTGGCACGCTCGAATTCCACGTGTGGCATTCGCGCGCGCAGACGGCACCGGAGGCCGCCGGGGCGAGCACTGACTATGCCAGCTCGCTCGCGGCGCTCGAGTCGTCCATCCTCAACTACCCCGACTACCTGGTATTCGACATCGATCCCTACATCTACTCCGGCAAGGAGGCGAAGGGCGAGGAGCCGGAACTCAACAAGAAGGGATTCGCAGTCGGCAAGCGCGTCGCATTCTGGATCCGGGCACTGCTGAAGGAGATGTCGCTCGCAGCCGTGGTCAAGACTTCCGGCAAGACCGGGCTGCACGTGTTTGTGCCCATCGAGCGCACCGTCACCTTCGATGAGGCGCGCCACATCTGCGAGACCGTAGGGCGTCACGTCATGCGCGCGCATCCCAAAGACATCACCATGGAATGGGCGACCGAGAAGCGCACCGGCAAGATCTTCATCGACTACAACATGAACGTGCGCGGCAAGACCCTGAATGTTGCCTATTCGCCACGGGGAGTCCCCGGGGCCCCCGTCTCCATGCCCCTGACATGGGAGGAACTCGAGGCGGCCGAGCCTATGGACTTCTCTATAGAGAATGTGATCCCGCGGTTGGAAAAGAACGGCGACAGGTGGCATGATGTACTTGAGTCAAAACAGAGCCTTACGCAGGCTTTCGGTGTCAAGGCATAAGGTGTAGTCATGGCCGCACGTTCCATTGGTTCCCTGACGGTGTCTTTCGGACTAGTTGCGATCCCGGTGAAGCTCTACACCGCGACCCAAGCCGGGAATGCCATCTCTTTCAACCTGCTCCACAAGACCTGCGGCTCGCGCTTGAAGCAGCAGTACCTGTGCCAGAAAGAAGGCGTCGTGGTCGAGCGTGACGAGATGGTCAAGGGCTACGAGTTCGCCAAGGACCAGTACGTGCGCTTCACGCCCGAAGAGATCAAGGCCCTGGAGGAAGTTGGAACACACTCGGTCGAGATCTCCGAGTTCGTGCCGATCGAGTCAGTCGACCCGGTTTACTTTGACAAGACCTATTACCTGGCGCCGGATAAGGGTGCCGGCAAACCCTATGCTCTGCTCACCGCGGCGCTCAAGCAGGCCGGGCGCTGCGGCGTCGGTCACTGGGCGGCGCGCGGCAAGGGTTACCTCGTGATCCTGCGTCCCATCGGGGACGTGCTCGCCATGCAGCAACTGCACTACGCCGCCGATGTGCGGCGCGCGAGCGAGGTCGACGTACCGAAGCCGGAGGTGAAGGCCGCGGAACTCAAACTCGCCCACCAGCTCATCGAGCAGCAGACCGCCGAGAAGTTTGATCCGGACGCGTACCGCGACGAGCTGCGTGCACGCATCGAAGCGCAGATTCAGAAGAAGGTCGAAGGCCAGGAGATCTCGGTCTCCGAATCCGCCCCCGCGGGCGAAGGCAAAGTCATCGACCTCATGGAAGCCCTGCGCGCGAGTCTCGAGAAGAGCGAAAAGGCACGCACCCAGGTCGGCACCCTGGGTCCGCGTAAGGCGCCGAAACGGGTGGAAGAGCCGGTGAAAATCACGCGCAAGGCGGGCAAGCGTAACGCCTGAGCGGCGGCACGCCGCTCAAGAAAGCACGATGCGCTCATACAGTGTGCGGGACGTGGAACGGGTCCTGCGGCTTGCCCCTGACACCACGCGGCGGTTGATCCGCGCCGGCTTTGTCCAGCCGACACGCGGCCCGCGACGCGAATACCGTTTTTCATTCCAGGATCTGATCGTGCTGCGCACCGCGCGCGCGCTCATCGACGCGAGAATCCCGGCTAAGCGTATCCGTCTCTCGCTCGAGAGCCTGCGGCGCGACCTGCCGGAATCCGTGCCACTCTCGGGCCTGTCCATCAGCGCGGTCGGCGACCATGTGGTGGTGCGTGACGGCGCGGCACATCGTCAGGTCGAGAGCGGCCAGTATCTGCTCGGCCTCGACGTATCGCTGGAAAATGGCGTGCTGCACGTCGTGGACCACAAGGAGGCAGCGCCCGTGCTGGCGTCGTCACCTTCACCGTCAGCCCCGCAGGCAGCCGCCGCAGGCGACTGGTTCTCGCAGGCCCTTGAGCTCGAGGACACAAATCCCGATGAAGCGCTGTCGGCATATCGGCGCGCCGCGGAGCAGCAACCAGACAACTCAGGCGCCTGGATCAACTGGGGACGCCTGTTGCACGCACTGGGCAGGACGGGTGAAGCGGCTGACGTGTACCGGCGGNNCTGCAACAGCTCGGCCCCGAGCCGCTCTTGCTTTTCAACCAGGGCGTGCTGCTGGAGGACTTAGGCGAGACGCGGGCCGCACTCGAGGCGTACCAGGGCGCGATCGCCGAGGACCCGGATCTCGCAGACTGCCATTTCAATCTCGCGCGGTTGTACGAGTCGCTCGGCAAGTCACAGCACGCCATCCGGCATCTCGGCCAGTACCGGCGGCTGCTGGCGAGCGACGGCCGCTGAATTACGCAACACCATGCCCAAGGTGCCGATCTGGGTTGGAACCTCCGGATACAACTACCCCGAGTGGAAGGGCAGCTTCTACCCGCAGAAACTCCCTGCCTCGAAGATGCTGCCGTATTACGCCGAACGTCTGGCGACGGTTGAGATCAACTACACCTTCTACCGCACTCCGAACGAGAAGATTCTCGCCGGCTGGGATCGCGAGACTCCATCGAATTTCAAGCTGACGCTCAAGGCGCCCAAGCGCATCACGCACATCGCCCGGCTCAGAAACTGCGCCGACCTCACGCAGTATTTCCTCAAGACTGCGGCCACGCTGGGACCTAAGCTCGGCGCGATCCTTTTCCAGCTGCCGCCCTACTTGCGCAAGGACCTTGCCGCGCTGGATGAGTTTCTGCCGCTGCTGCCGCCAGGCACCTGCGCCGCATTTGAGTTCCGGCACGCCTCCTGGATGGACGCGGAAGTCTTCGCACGACTCAAGGCTCACGATCTCGCGCTGTGTATCGCGGACAGTGAGAAGTTTTCCACCCCGGTGGAGATCACTGCGAGCTACGGCTATTTCCGGCTGCGCGATGAGGGCTATACGGCCGATGATCTTAAGCGCTGGGCAGCGGTCATCCGTGCCAGCACCGCCGCTTGCCGTGAAGTTTTCGTCTATTTCAAGCACGAAGACACGCCCGAAGGCGCGTTGCATGCGGAAGCATTGCTGGCNNATGGCGGACGCCCCGTAGCAAGCGCGGCCGGCGGCCGAGGATTCTTTTTCGTCGCTTGCATCCAAAGCCGCGCCTCCGGGCATCCTTACGCATGCAGTTGCAATCATTTCACGAGGATCCCGCCGTGCACCATTTCGGACCCTTTGCCGTCGCCATTGCGACCGTGGCCGGTATCGTCGGCGACTACAAGAAGCGCCAGATCGCGCTCGAGCCGCTGCGCGCGGCAATTGAGCGCGGCCAGCAGGTGGACCCCGCGTTGATCGAGCGCCTCATGGCCCCCGAGCCGCGCGACGAGGCGCTGAATCCGCTCTACCTGAAGGTGGGCGGCATCATCACCATCGCTGCCGGGGGTCGGCGTCGCGATTCTGAACCGACGCGCAGCGGTGGCTGCCGCAGTCACGCTGTGGGCAACCCTGGCCTGATCCGCCGCGGGAACGGCTCGCGCGCGCGTGCGAGAACCGCCCAACCCTGGGCGCACCACTCACCGTCGACGAGTCTGCGGGCGCAACAACCGCCCGAGTAACAAGGAGAACTCGCATGAACGTTCCGTCTATGAAGGGGCGCGGTCTCGGCTGCGCGTTAGTGACCCTGGCGGTGTCGGTATTCGCGCCGCCCTCATTCGCCGGCGACCCGCACGCGGTGCTGCCACCGCTCAAGACCGTCAGCGTTATCGCCTCCACCGTGCCCGGCAACGGGGATGTAAATCCCTACGGCATGGCGCAGGTGAAACACACCACCGGAAACCTGCGCGCCGGGCACATCCTCATCAGCAACTTCAACAACAGTGCCAACCTGCAGGGCACGGGCACCACCATTGTGGACGTGGCCCCCGACGGCAGCGTGGGGTTGTTTGCCCAGCTCAATGCCAGTGAGCTGCCTGGTGGCTGCCCCGGAGGCGTGGGACTTACGACCGCGCTCGTAGTCCTCGAGCAGGGCTGGGTGATCGTGGGCAGCCTGCCCACGACGGATGGCACCTCGGCGACTGCGCAGGCGGGCTGCCTGATCGTGCTCGACAGTATGGGCAACGCGGTGGAGACCTTTTTCGGTTCCCTGGTCAATGGTCCGTGGGACATGACTGCCCTGGACGGCGAGCATACAGCTGCGCTGTTTGTCACCAACGTGTTGAACGGCACGGTCGCGGCCAACGGGCAGGTGGTCCATGGCGGCACGGTCACCCGCCTTGATCTGAAGGTATCGGCCTCCGCCATGCCGGTGCTGGAATCCATCACCGTCATCGGCTCGGGNNTAATTGGATCCGGCTTCTCCGAGCGCACCGATCCAGCGGCGCTGGTCATCGGACCGACCGGCGTGGCGCTGAGCGCGCACTGTGACCACGACGGCGACTGCGAAGAGCATCGCGATGCGGGAGACGCCACCGTGCTGTACGTTGCGGACACACTCAACAACCGCATCACCGTCATCGATCATCCGTTGCGTCGCACGAGCTCCGACGGCACCGGTCGCACCCTGTCCTCCGGCGGGACACTCAATGCGCCCCTGGGCCTCATCACCACTGCCGGTGGTGACCTGCTGACGGTCAACGGCGACGATGGCAACATTATTGAAATCAGCCCCGGCGGCGAGCAGCGCGCACACCTGCTGATCGACAACACGGGTTCACCGCCGGGCAACGGCACCCTCTTCGGCCTGGTGTACGATCCTGCCCACGGCGTCTACTTCGTCGACGACGGCAGCAACACTCTGAACCTGCTGCACTGAAACCGCGGCGGCGGCGGGGCTTACGGTCCCGCCGCCCCGTGCGTGCGCGGCGGCGCCGACGCGGGCGAGCTGAAGAGGTCGGCGACGCAGGCCGCGCCTTCGAGCGTCAGCAGTGAGCGCTTGATCCCCAGGCCGCCGCCAAAGCCGGTGAGCGCTCCATCACTACCGATAACGCGATGGCAGGGGACGATGACCGGCAGCGGGTTCGCGCCGTTCGCCAGTCCCACGGCGCGTGCACCGCCTTGGCCGATCTGACGCGCGAGCTGCGCGTAGGAGCGGGTCTCACCGTACGGAATCGATCGCAACGCCTGCCACACCAACAGCTGGAAGGGCGTACCCGCCGGAGCAAGCGCGAGCTCGAACGTGCGTCTGGCTCCTGCGAAATATTCGTTGAGCTGCGCAATTGCACTTGCGAATGGCGCAGTATCGCGACGCCACTGCACCTGCGGGCGCAGCGGCCGCGGCCCGGACTGGAAGTGCACCCGGGTGAGCGCCGCGGCATCCCCCGCGAGTAGCAGCGTGCCGATGGGCGTGGCCAGCTCGCACCAATGCGTAGCATGCGTCATCGGCACGATGTTAACCTTCCTTTGCCATGGCACGTGCAAACGCCGGACGCGCGGTGACCCGTCTGGCGTAATCCTCGATCTGCGGCGATTTTGGCAGCAGCGCGCTCTGGCCAAACATCGCGAAGGTCGTCCCGTAGAGCACGTCCAGCGCCGTGAATCGCTCACCCAGGAAGTAGGGCCCCGGTGACAGGCGGGCGATCACCGCGGGCATCGCCTCCTCCACTGCGACCCAACCGGCCGTGCCGCGCGGCACCTCGATGTTCATGAACTTCGACACGAACGCCGGTTCCAACACCGCGCTGTAGTACGCGAGCCAGGAAAGATAGGCGCCACGACCGGCCTCGCCCGCCAGCGGGCCCAGGCGGTTCTGCGGGAACTTGTCGGTCAGATAAAGCGCGATCGCCGGCGATTCAAACACCACGACGCCGTCGTCAGAGATCGCCGGCGCCTTGCCGTGCGGATGAGGATTGGCGGGATCCACCGCGCCGCTGCCATCGCGCTTGCGGATGGTTACCGGCTGGACGGTGTATGGGGCTTGCAGTTCCTCCAGCAGAAAAATGAAGCGCGTCGAACGGGACTTCGGGTGGTGATACAGCGTGATCATGGCGGCTCCGGATGCGAGGAAATTGATACTAAGGCACGCCCGCACAGCTGTTCGATCGGGTGCCGGGGCTGTTTTCCACTCGTACTAAGAGCGCCTTGATCAGCTGTGTGGTCCTCCTGATGGCATTTTGAGCTTATTTTGCGTCGATTGGCACCGATCCGACGTCAAATGTGGCCTTCACGCACTACAGCTCTACACTACCGGGACTTGAGGGGGGTGCCCGTGCAGAAGGTACTTCAATATCACGGCGCCGCAGCTCCGGCGGCCGCGGCGCGATCAGGCTGACAAGCTGAAAGGACACCCAATATGGGTAGCAGACTCAAACGCAGCCGAGTCAATGACAGCGAGCCCGCCGCGTTCAGCTCCCCCGCGTGCTACCTGCATGAGTTCGAGCTCCCCGACGCCCCGGACCCTGGGGTGCAGATCAAGCGGATCCATGAAGAGCCCTGCGCGCAGGATGGCTTGCGGGTGCTGGTGGACCGACTGTGGCCGCGCGGCATCAGCAAGCAGCGCGCGGCGCTGGATGAGTGGCGCGCCGATCTGGCTCCCAGCACCGCATTGCGCAAGTGGTTCGCGCATGATCCGCGACGCTGGCCGGAATTTCGCCAGCGCTACCGCGCGGAATTGCGTGCGCATGCGGCGCTGCTACAGCCGCTGCGCGAGCGCGCCACGCAGCAACGCGTAACGCTGCTGTACGCGGCGCGGGATCCTCGCATCAATCACGCCCTCGTACTGCGCAGCGTCCTGCGCACCGCGCCGCCGCCAACGAAGCGCGCGCCCAGGCCTTAACGGCACCTGAACTGCCCCGCCGTGCGCACTCGCACGCCGCCTGTGTCAGNNAGGCGCGTCGCGCCGCGCGTTTTTAAGGGCAGGCGAAACTGAAAGAGGATCGAATCATGCGTGGCATTGTCAAATTGTTGATCGCGCTTGGCTTCGGCTTGGCGTTGTCCGGTTGCGTAGTGGCGCCGTATGGTCCCCCGCGGGGCTATGTCGGGGTGGGTGTCGTGGCTCCTGCTCCGGTCGTGGTCGTACGCGGCGGGTATTGGGTCCGCTGAAAAACTGACTGTTAACGTCCGGGCCGTCTCCGCACTGCGACCGCGCGGAGGCGGCCCGCTGATTTAAGGGCGGATGTATTATTGATGGCCCCGAAGGATCGGAGGCCGTGGTCATGCTTATCTCGCGGTCGTTTTTCTTTGCCACCGCACTGTCAGCCCTCTCGCCTGATGCAGCCGCCGCAAGCGCACCAGCGTGCGCAAACGCAACCGGCCTCACCCTTCCCAAGGGGTTTTGCGCCACGGTGTTTGCCGACAAGATCGGGCACGCGCGGCACCTGACGGTAGCCGGGAACGGCGTGGTCTACGTGAACACCTGGGGCCGGCACGGCGACGTCGAGCGAGGCGGCTTCCTGGTGGCTCTGCAGGATACGACCGGCAGCGGCACCGCCAACGTGATCAAACGCTTTGGCGTCGCGGGCGGAGTCGGCGGCACAGGAATCGCGCTCTACAGGGGAGCGATCTACGCTGAAAACCAGGACCGCATAGAGCGCTACGCCCTGTCAGCGGGGGCGATCGCCCCGACCGGGCCGCCGCAGATCGTCGTCTCCGGATTGCCGCTGACGGGTGATCACCCGATGCATCCCTTCGTGATCGATGCCGACGGCAAGCTGTATGTGGATGTGGCGTCGGCTACCAACGCCTGTCAGCAGCGCAACCGCATGCCGCAGACGCCCGGTAACCAGCCATGCCTCGAGCTCCAAACCCGCGGCGGCATCTGGCGCTATGACGCCGCACGAACCAACCAGAAGTTCTCCCCCGCGGAACGCTTCGCCACCGGCATTCGCAACGCCGACGGCATCACGGTTGATGCCAGCGGACGCGACATCTTCGCGACCCAACACGGCCGCGACCAGCTGCACGAGAACTGGCCGAAGCTTTACCGGCCGGAGCAGGAAGCCACGCTGCCGGCGGAAGAACTCCTGCGGGTGCGCGAGGGTGGCGACTATGGCTGGCCCGAGTGCTACTTCGACGAGGTGCAGGGCAAGCTGGTGCTGGCACCGGAGTATGGCGGTGATGGCGGCAAGGCGGTCGGTGTGTGCGCAGACAAGCGGGCGCCGGTTGCCAGCTTTCCCGCACACTGGGCACCGAACGATGTCGTGATTTACACCGGCGCGAGCTTTCCCGAGCGCTACCGCAACGGCGCATTCATCGCCTTCCACGGATCCTGGGACCGGGCGCCGTACCCGCAGGGCGGCTACAATGTGGTTTTCCAACCCCTGCGCGACGGCGCCGCAGCCGGTCGCTGCGAGGTTTTTGCCGACGGCTTTGCGGGCGCGGTAAAGCAACCGAGTGGCGCTGATCATCGCCCGTCGGGAGTCGCAGTCGCCCCGGATGGCGCGCTGTTCGTAAGCGACGACTCGCACGGCCGCATCTACCGGATTACCTACCAGGGAGCGGCTTTGGAATCTGGTGCGGCCTTCACGCCCTGCCCGCCAGTGGATGCACCAGCTGGTGCCCCCAGCGCGGGCAACTAACAGGAGCTTTCTTCAATGAGATCACTCGCAATTGCCCTGACACTCGCGGGGGCCCTGCTGACAACTGCCGCAGCAGCCGACGAGGACGTGATGACCGCCGGCGACCTGCAGCAACTGTGCGCCGGCACAGATCACGTGAGCGTGAACGTGTGCCGTGTCTACATCCTGGGTGTGACCGAGGGAATCGCCCTCGGAATGAACATCGCCGACGGCAAGACCAAGGACGGCCGACCCTGCGTGCCACGCGGCATGTCAGGCGACAAGCTGGAGGCAACCGTAAAGAAAAAACTTGATGCGCTCGCCTCCGCCACGGACCGTGACGCGGACGCGTCGCAGCTCATCGGTGCGGAGCTGACCTCCACATTCCCGTGCCGCAAGGCGGATCAGTAGTGTTCAGGGCTTGACGCCGTAGTCTGCGAACGTCGCGGCCCCATGCGCGTTCAGCGCCAGCGCGGACTTTGTGTCTGCCTCGCCCGCGAGCGCACCTGCCTGCAGATCCTTGGCCACGGCGCGACCGTAAAGCGAGGCATCCCGATCGCCCGCTGCAAATTGGCGGCGCATGTCACCAGGTCTGCATCCAGGGGAGGCGACGACGCGTACTATGCATTGTGAGTTCAGTCGCAGGCAGACGCTGGCGGGTTGCATTGCGGATTTGCGCCACAGTACTGACCGCAGCACCGAGCGCATGCGACAGCCTGGGCTTCTTCGTCGCCAATGCGCCGGTGCCGTTCGGCTCATTCAAACGCGCGACCGATTTGCCCTACGGTGAGGATACCCGGCAGCGCCTGGACGTGTTCTCGCCAAAAAAAGCCGGGAAACATCCGGTCGTGGTGTTCTTCTACGGCGGCTCCTGGACGATGGGGAAAAAATCCCAGTACGCGCTCGTCGGTGCCGCCCTGGCGGCGCGCGGCTACGCTACCGTGATTCCTGACTACCGCCTGTATCCCGAGGTGCGTTTCCCAGAGTTCATGGGCGATGCAGCGCGAGCGGTGGCCTGGGCGCACCAGCACGCGCCCGAGTTCGGCGGCGACCCGGAACGGATCGTCCTGATGGGTCATTCGGCCGGCGCGCATATGGCGGCAATGCTGGCATTGAACGACGAATACCTCGCCAAGGCGAACGTACCCCGGCACTCGATCGTTGGACTAGTGGGGCTGTCCGGCCCCTACGCGCTCGCACCCAACAGCGACACGCTGAACGCCATCTTCACCAGCCCCTACACGCGTGCGGACTGGCAACCGCTGCGCTTCGCGAGCGGCCGCGCTCCGCCTACGCTGTTGTTGCAGGGGCTGGACGATACGCTCGTCTCCCCGGCGCAGACGCAGCAGATGCATGACGCGCTGCAATCTTACGACGTGCCTGTCGAAAGCCATTTCTATGCCAGGCGCCACGCCGACACGATCGCCTCGTTTGCCCTGGTCGTGCGCTTTCGAACCCCGGCGCTGAGCGAGACGCTGGCGTTTTTGCAACGTATCAGCGACGCACCGTAAGTTACGTCGCTCCGCCGAGTAGCGCACATACTAGGTCTGCTGGCGCACAGAAGGTGCGGACATACTATGGAACCCTTGAGCCATTCAGTGTCATTTGCGGCGCCCATGCGTCTGTGGGATAGCGCTTTCAGTATCGCCGGCTGCTGCCACGAACACCGGGAATGTTGGCAATCAGCTTGTGCCCCAAGCGGCCGGACGCATGCAAGCGGCCAGTGCGACAGAAACTTGGCGCGAGGAGATCGTGATGTCATCGCAGAACGAGGGTGAAGCTCAAAGACTTCGTGTGGAATCCCAGTCTCGCCACTGTTATTGAAGAAGTCTCACCTTTTATGACTTGAGTTCCGCCATGCGACACCGTTTAGTCAAATCTGCGGCGACCGTGTTGCTGCTGGCCATTGTGACCGTGGCGGGGCTGCTACTCGCCTGGAACGCAGATCTCCTGCGCTCGAGCTTTGTCCGCTTTGTCTCCTGGCAAAGCGGCCGTCCCATCGAGGTGCGCGGTGCGTTGCATCTGCATCTGTTAACCAGAAGCCCGCGGATCGAGGCGNNTCATCGGCAATCCGCCCTGGACCACGCCGGGGATCATGGCGGAAGTCGCGAAACTCACCGTGGTATTCGCACCGCTGCTGAGTCATCAATCCGGACTCAGACTCCTTAAAATCGACACCGCGCGACTGCACCTCATGCGTGACAGCGCGGGACACGCCAACTGGCAGCGCGTTGACCCCGATAAATCTCCGGGTGAACCATTGCCAATGATCAGCGCGCTGGAGCTCGCGCATACCCATCTGACGCTTACCGATGAGCACTTGCACCTCGTCTACGACGGCGATCTGTCCGTCGTCGGCCCGGATTCGGCTCAGCCTTTGCAAATGGAAGGCTCCGGCACACTCAACCAGCACGCGGTCACCTTTCGCTTGAAGGGCGATGCGTTGCCGACAGTGGCGCCCGACAAACCCTTTGCATTTGAATTCGACGAGCGCTCGAGCGGTGCGCATCTCACGGCGCACGGCTCGCTGCCGCGACCGTTTGATTTGGGCCTCGTCGATGCGGAGTTTGACGCCAGCGGCGCCGATTTGCGCGACCTGTACTATCTGGTCGGAGTCAGCTTGCCGAACACCGGCACCTTTCACTTGCAGGGCCGCTTTGTGCGTCGGGGCAGCGAAACGCTTTTCGAAAATCTCAAGGTGGTATCGGGTCAAAGCGATGTACAGGGGCGGATATCGCTCAAAACGCAAAAAGGCCACCGCACCCATCTGCACGTCGATCTGAGCTCGGCGCTGTTGCGCATTTCCGATGTTGGGCTGCGCGCTGCGGGGCGCGATCCGCATCCCGACGCGCCGCCCAAACTGTTTTCAGATGTGCAGCTCATCACTCCGATGACTCGGCGCGTGGATGCCACCGGGAAATACAGCGCCCGTCGCCTGTTGCTGTCGCGGGTTGAAGTAAGTGAGCTGTCCGCACCATTTACGATCGAGCGCGGGCTGGTCAAGGCACCGGAGGTTACGGGACATTTCATGGGTGGCAATTTCATGCTGCATCTCGATACTGATGCAAATCAGACCCCCGCTCACAACCGCATCGAGATGACACTCACGGACCTGCATTTAGCGCAGATACCGCATAAGGCCGGCCCCGCGCCGTACGAAGGCTCGCTGCTCCTGCAAATCCATGCTCAGGGACGGGGCGACTCGCTGCATGCCTTGGCTGCCGACGCCGACGGCAACCTGAGCGCACGGGTGTCACAGGGGACGATACGCGCCTCGTTGGCGGAACTGGCCAGCGTTGATTTACGCGGCCTGGGGCTGACTCTGACGGGCAACAGTCGCGAAGTACCGGTGCCTTGCGCCGCCGCTGACTTTGAAATTCATACCGGGGTGATGCACCCTACGCGCTTTTTCATTGATAGCGCGCCGGTATTCATCAGCGGCGAGGGCCGCGTGCTGCTCGATCCCGAGACGCTGGATCTTAAGCTGCATGGTGAGCCCAAAGGGCTGCGGATTCTGCGCCTCAAGGCGCCGGTGTTGGTGCAAGGCACGTTGCTGCAACCGAGGTTCAGTATCGATGCGGCCGACTCGGGGTTGCGACTGGTGGACCGTGGCACGCCGCGCAATGCTGACTGCACCGCGCCGCAACTTCATTAACCCGACGGTCCGGGCAAAACGCCGGGGCAGGCGCCTGGAACAGCGTATCAATGCGCCGGCATTGCCAGCCTGTCAGGGAAATTGCGCGCGCGTTGACTGGCGCCGGCGCCAGGCCGCAGGCGGTAGCGTCTCAGGACTCGTGCGTTGTCGCCGGCGACTGGGCGCCGGAAAGAGTGAGCGGGAGCCCAAACGCCTCGAACAGGCGCGGCTCCAGGAACAGGGTCAGCGTGGAGATTGCATCATGCTCGAACGTGATGACGTGGATGGAGTGCGCGGCCCACGACCCGTCTGCGCCGCTTCGCTCATAGACCGCGAACGCTGGCTGCCCGTTGGCTGTCGTCGGCACCAGGCGCAGCCCGCCGCAGGTCTTCCAGGCCATCGCAAAGAAGGCGCGGATCGCCTCGCGCCCGGCGAACCACTGCAGCCACGGCGGCATGATGGCGGTCGCGTCCTCTTTGAGTAGCGCCACGAAGCCGTCCAGATCATGCCCCTCCCAGGCTTGCAGGTAGCGGCCAAGCAGTTCCTGCTGCGCAGGGTCGGCCCGCAGTGTCGTGAGGGGCCGACCCTCGGGGTAGTGTTTGCTGAGCGTCTCGCGCGCGCGCTGTAGGGCGCTGTTGATCGAGGCGGTCGAGCCGCCGATCAACGTCGCGGCTTCGGTGGCAGCCCAACCGAGCACATCGCATAGCAGCAGCGCGGCGCGCTGCCGCGGCGGGAGCTGCTGGATGGCCGCGACGAAGGCCAGCTGCACCGCCTCGCGGGAGGTATAGCGAGCTTCCGGGGTAGGCGCGTCGTCGGCGATCCCCGTCAGGTCTGAATCCGGGAAAGGCTCGAGCCACGCAACGTCGGTGGCCGGAGCCCCTGGCGGCATTGGCGCGCTGGCAGGTCCCAGCTGGTCAGGCAGCAGGCGCTGCGCGCTCTTGCGGCTAGCGAGGGCGTTGAGGCAGGCGTTGGTCGCGATCCGGTAGAGCCAGGCGCGAAAAGAGCCCCCTTCGAAGCTGTCGAAGCTCCGCCAGGCGCGCAGAAACGTCTCCTGCACCAAGTCATCGGCCTCGTGCAGAGAGCCCAGCATGCGGTAACAATGCACCTTGATTTCCCGGCGCAACGGCTCGGCGAGCCGCTCAAAAGCCTCGTTTGCGCGATCGGGCGCGGGTTTGCGACGTGTTGGCTGCGTGGCTTTCATGGCTGCTGATGCTATACCTGCACTGACCTTCTGCAAGAGCCTGCTCGTCGTTGAATCAGGGTACCGCCTGCAGGCCCTTCGCGGACACGATGAACACTTTTCCCCTGGAGCGATCCGGGTTTGTAACCACTTCGATGACCCCGGCCGCGACATCAGCTGAGGTTGGCGCCGATTCCATGCTTTGAATGAAGTCGGCCTCGGAGATCCCAAGATACCGGGAGTAGCCGGCGACCGCGTGCTTGCCGAGTTCGGTGTCGGGCATCATGCGCGGTGCGAGGGCGGTGAATCGCAGTCCGAGCCCCAGGCGATCTGATTCCTTCTGAGCGTAGTTCGAGATGAAGATCTGCGTGCGCTTGGCACCAGCATAGCCTCCCGAATTCGGCGAGCCCGCGAGGGCTGCACCGCTCGAAAGGAGAATGACCGAGGCGCCCGCAGGCAGAGGCCGCGACAGCGCCGCCTTGCAGAAGTGAAATGCGATCTTGACATCAGTCTCCCAGTTGACAGCGAACTCCTGCCAACTCTGTTGCTGCAGGGGTGCAGCGGGTGGCAACGCTCCAGCACACACGACCAGCACATCGGGTTGGAGGACATCAAACACCCTGGGGGGCGAGTCTTCGGCCGTCGCATCGAGCGACAGAACCTTAATGCCGGGGAACTCGTGGACTAGTTGCTGAAGCCGATCTTCANNTTCCTGTCGCGCCACCGCCAGCACCCGCGCGCCATTGCGGGTGGCAGCCTCCGCAATCCGCCGCCCTACCCCGCGGCTGCCGCCGATCACGACTACGCTCTTACCTGTCAGGGGAAGCATTCTGTTCTCCCGGTTGTGTGGCGCCCGCACGCATCAACCGTCGGATGCTTTGGCGGGTTGCCCGTTGCCTGACGTGATCAGGCCACGGAGACTTTCGTTGACGTAAAAGCCCCACGCGCCCGAGCAGTTCCCATAGCACTCGATGGTGGGTACCAGGCCGACGTGCGTAAAACGCAGTTCTGTCTTGCGGCCCTTCCTTCCGATCTCGAAGACGACGTCAGTACCTTTCCACTCGGCCTTGTCCTTGACAAAATTGATGTGACTGTCGATGACGCGCCACACGACTTTCTTGCCGCGCACCAGTTCGGTGATCTTCTGGGTAGTGCGATGAAGGTCCTGATAGTGGAACTTGAACTCTGCACCGAGCTGGTCGGTGTTGCCTTCAATTTCCTCTGACCACCACCCGCGAACATTGTTGATGGCGTCAAAGACCTCTTCGGCCGATTGATCCACCGTATAAGAGATCGTATAGTCTTTAGTCCTCATCGCCTGCTCTCCTTTGGCTGCCCTACCCTCACGTGTAAAACCGGCAGGGTGGCGAAAACTCATCGCTGCTCAGCGGTGGCCTTGGCCTCGTCCCCTTGTTTCTGGTTGGNNAGACTGCCGTTGATGTAAGAGCCCCACGCGTTTGAACAGACATCGAAGCATTCGTAATCGGGAACCAGGCCCTCGTGAGTGAAGCGGATCTGGGTTTCGCCACTTTTGTTCGAGATTTCGAAAACGATCTTCGTGCCTTTCCACTCGCTCTTGTCTTCAGTGAAGTCAAAGTAGTTATCCAGGACGAGCCAGACGACTTTCTGGTCCGGAATGACTTCTACCAGCCTTATCCTGCTGCGATGGACGTCGCCGTAACGATAGGTGAACTCATCGCCGAGCTTGTCGGTACTGCCTTCAACCTCTTGTGACCACCAGCCGCGAACATTCTTGATGGCGTTGAAGGCTGCCTGCGGACTCTGGGCTACGGAAATGGCAGTCGTGAAATTGGGATTGGGATTATTCATGGGTCGCTCCTCTATCCTTTCCCGAGCCATCAGGCCGCGTTCTGCTGCACGAAAGCTGCGAACTGGCGCTCGAGCGCCTTGGCTGCGCCGCTGCGCCAACCCTCCGCGATGGACTGAGACACCGGATCGGGGAAGATGTCCTCTTCGCCCTTCTCCAGGCCATCGAAGATGCCTCGTGCCGCGGACTCGGGTGAAGCCTTCGGTATATTGAAGCCCCGGTTCATGTCAGTGTCGATGGGGCCCAGCACAACGGCGTGGACCTTCACGCCCTGGCTCGCCAGCAGCGCCCTCAGTGCGNNGGAGCGCTCTCAGTGACTGCGTCATGTTTAGCGCAGCCGCCTTCGAAATGGAGTAGGCGGGTATGACCGGCAGGCTCGCGAGAGCAACCACGGACAGGTTGTTGACGACGGCCCCTTTGGAACGTGTCAGCTGCGGCAGCAACGCGCGCGTCACGTTCAATGGGCCGTAGAGATTGACGGCGAGATGTTGCTCGATGAGCGCGGGGTTACTCAGATCGTCGTAGAGAGCAATGCCGGCATTGTTGACCAGGACGTCAAGGGACGCGATTTCCCGCGCCGCCCCCTCGATCTGGGCGGCATTGGTCACATCGAGTGTCAGGGGCATCACGCGCGGGTCGGTGCTCAGGAGCGCGCCGCGTGTTCCCGCATAGACCCGCTTGACTCCGCGCCGGAGCGCCTCGCTGACGAGCGCCTGGCCGATGCCGCGGTTTGCGCCGGCGATAAGAATTGTCTTGTTCGCAACGTTCACGATGATTCTCCTGGTATGAAGGTTTACAAGGCTAGCCGTCGACGGCGCCGGTGCTCACGCTCACCGGATCATAGTGTCGCGAGGACATCCTGTAGAGCCACAGCAGCACGGCGAGTAGCGATCCGCCGGGCATCACCAACTCAATCGCCAGATAGGGGCCAAAACTGCAACCCAGCTGCGATCAGTTTCTTTGCGAAAGGCTTCACGGCATTCCTCCACCGCAGCAGGCGGTTTGCGCTGTCGGTCTCATCCATATAACCGGCGCGCCGGCTGAAACTCATCGGTCCCGAGCTCACGTGTGCGCGTCGATGAATTCGCGCAGCTGACCCTTGCTCAAGCTGCCGACGTTGCGTGGCCACCGGGTGGCCGTCC
>PMHN01000013.1 GCA_003156695.1 Gammaproteobacteria bacterium | reverse complement strand
GCCAATCATGAGCAACGTGGGTACGGCAAGCTTCCCAAATTCGTATATCACCGGCTGTGTGTAGATCATGTCGTAGATGGCGGCTGAATTCCACGCAACGAGTTCCTTACCGGGGCCGGCATTTAGTCCTGCGAGCATATCGACCCATTGCTCATACTCCGGGCTCCAATGTCCCGCGTAATATGTGTCGCGTTCGTAGTTGCGAATAGCATCCGCGTTGGTCTTTAGTTCTCGTGCGTACCACTCGTCCAGCGAGATGGACGGCACACCCAGGGCCTTCCAATCCTCAAGACCGATCGGATCGACCAGCACTAATTGCTGTGTCTCATTCGGATACATGAGTGCGTAGCGCACGGCTATCATTCCCCCGGTGGAATGAGCCACTAAAATCGCCTTATTGACGCCCAGCGAGATCAGCAGGGCGTGCGTGTTCCGCGCCAGCTGCTGAAAGCTGTACTGGTAATGCCGCGGCTTGGTGGACTTGCAGAAGCCGATCTGATCGGGCGCGATGACACGATAGCCCGCCGCGACCAATGTCTTGATCGTATTGCGCCACGTCGCCGCGCAGAAGTTCTTGCCATGCAGGAGAACGACCACGCGACCGTTCTCTCCCGTCGGATGCACGTCCATATAGGCCATATGCATCCTGTCCCGCTGCGAGGAGAACTCGAAGTGCGCGACGGGGTACGGATACTCGAACCCCTGAAGCTCCGGTCCGTAGGCTGTAGCGGCGAAGGCGAGCGCGGGAACCATTGCGAGGCAAAGTGTCTTGAAGATCATGCTCACTCCGGCAGGAAGGCGGCGACACCAGCGTCTGCCGCCGGCTCAGTACGCCCGCTCGTAGGCTTCCCCGTCAAGGACGGGCGAACGGGCCAAGAAAAATGACCCGTTAGCCCGTCACGTCATGCCCACACGAGTTAAGCGTAGAATGTATGCACGTGAATCGGCTACCGGGTCGGCCATGCGGCGTTTATTCTCGTGGCATCCGTCCATTTTGCTCCTCGCCGGAATAGCGGCGGCAGCTCAAGTCGACAGTTCAAAGCAGAACGGTCAGGCACAAGGCAGCCCGGCGTCCGCAGCCAGCGCAACACCGTCCGGCGTCAGCGAGGCACCGACGACACCATCAACGAGTGCACCCCAGGTTACAGTCACCGCGCCGCGTGTCGACGGAACACTGCCAGCGCTTCCACCGGACGAATTCATCGACTGCATGCAGCTGTCACCGCAAGGATCAGGTCCAGGAACCATTGACTATGTCCAGGCGGCGATCTGTGAGCATCAGCTCAATTGGGAAAAGCATACCGTGGTCGAGGCGTGCATCAATCGCGATGGGAAGACGGCGCTGCCCAGGGTCATTCAGTCATGCACAGAGTCTCTGGACCGCAAGATTTTCGAGGGCAATGAGCGCTTTTTTCTGTTTGCGAATCGAGCCGCCGCGTATTTTGTCCAGGGCGATAAGCAGCATGCGCTCGACGATTACAATGAAGCGGTCAAACTGGCTCCCCATAACGCCGAGCTCTATTACAACCGTGGGCTCTTCAACGCAGCGCAAAATGACGGCAACGCGGCCTTGCGGGACTTCGACACCGCCTTAGGCATAGACCCTAAGCTCGTCCCCGCGCTGCAGAAGCGCGCGGGAATCTACCAGACTCAAGGTAACTTCAGCGGCGCACTGGCGGACTATTCACAGGCCATCGGTTTGCAGCCGAAAACTGCTGCGCTGTGGAGCGAACGAGGGTGTGTGTTCCTGATGCAGGGTAAATTCCGGAATGCCATAGAAGACGAGGGCCAGGCGATCCAGCTTGACCCAAAGCTGGCTCGGGCTTACTACTTCCGTGGCGCCGCCTTCGCAGGACTTGACGACTCGCAGAATGCTCGCAGCGATATTGCGACTGCAGTGCGCCTCGATCCTTCGCTCGAGCGTTACGTGAAGACCAAGGACTAGAAGTTGGCGTACTCCGCGCTACGGAGTTCCAAGTAGAAATCGTGCGGCGCTCGAGCCCGCTTAGTTGAAGGTCGCGGCGCAAGATACTCCGCTCTCCTCTCCATTTCGGCCCGTGAACGTCTGTTGCCCGAGTGCTAGAGTCAAGCCCCATGCGAATGCTTGTTGTCGGCGCCGGTTCGATCGGGGGGCTCTTCGGCGGCCGTCTCGCACAAGTGGGGCGCGATGTTACCTTCCTCGTTCGCGCTAGCCGCGCTGAACAACTGCGCAGGGACGGTCTGCAGATCCTGAGCCCGCTCGGCGATGCAACCGTGCGGCCGAAGCTACTTGCCAGCAAAGACATCCACGACCCGTTCGATGTCGTGTTTCTGTCTGTAAAGGCCTACTCCCTGGAGTCAGCGATTGCAGATTTCGCTCCCGCCGTCAGCGANNTCCTGCCCATTCTCAATGGTATGAAACATATGGACACGCTCGTCACGCACTTCGGTGCCCGGGCCGTCATCGGTGGCGCCTGCAAGGCCGCCACTCGGCTGGACAAACAGGGTCGCATCGTGCAACTGACAGAGCTGCAAGATCTAGCCTACGGAGAGATGGATAACGCTCGCTCTGAACGCGTGAGCCGACTGGACGAGTTCATGCAGGGCGCGGGTTTTGAGGCGCGAATCTCTCAGTCAATTGCGCTCGAGATGTGGCAGAAATGGACCTTGCTCGCGACATTGGGTGGCGTTACCTCTCTGATGAGGGGTAACACGGGCGAAATCGAAGCCGCACATGGGGGTAGGGAATTCCTGACCAAGTTTCTCAATGAGGTAGTCTCGGTCATCCAGGCTGTAGGCACCCCGCTCGGCGAAGCGTTCATCGCCGCCACCACTGAAGCGCTACTCAAGCCTGGCGCGCCAACAACCTCGTCGCTCTACCGGGATCTGCAAGACGGGAACCCGGTCGAGGCGGACCAGATTCTCGGCGATCTCCTGCAGCGTGCAGCAAAGGCGGGATCGCGCGCGCCATTAATCTCTGCCGCATATGCCCATCTGTGCGTATATCAGAATCGACTTGCAGCGGTGCGCTCACCAGCAGTGGTTAAGCGCCCCATACCGCCATAGACATACTGACATACGAATAGTATGCTCTGACGCATGAGAACTACAGTACGCGTGGATGGAGCGCTGCTTGAGCGCGCCCGTGCCGAGGCGGCAAAGCGCAAGACCACCCTCACCTCTCTCATCGAGCAGGGGCTNNGCCGAGTGCCGCGCCGGCGGCGGTACATTGCCAGGTGTCGACTTGGACGATAGTGCTTCGCTTTTGGACCGGATGGACGGCCGCGATTGATCCTTCCAGACGTCAATGTCCTGATCTACGCCTTTCGTACGGATTCCGAAGACCACGAGCAATACAAGCAGTGGCTGGAATCAGTTATCAATGGGCCCACCGCGTACGGAATAGCTCCGCAAGTGCTCGCGAGCGTCGTGCGTATCTCCACGCACCCGCGCATCTTTGCCCGTCCCAGCTCTCGAACCGACGTATTCGACTTCTGTCGAGCGTTGCTAGAGCAGGCCAATGCGACCGTTACGGTACCAGGGCCTCGACACTGGTCGATTTTTGAAGACCTCTGCGGCAAGGCAAGGGCCACCGGCAACCTGGCGCAGGATGCCTGGTTCGCCGCGCTCGCCATCGAATCCGGATCCGAGTGGATCACGACGGACAGAGACTACGCGCGTTTCCCGGGGCTTAGCTGGCGACAGCCCTTGTAACCACGGACTCTAATTCCCGAGCGGGACTAAGACGGGTGTCAGGTCGGAAGCAGCGAGCCTCTAGCGCCGACTCGTCCGGGAAAGGCAGCGTCAAAAGCAGCTTAGACTGTGACGACTATCCATCCACGGAAGCGGGTCAACTCCAGACGGCCGATCACGCACGGACTTCATCCGCCAACGATTTGTGCGATTTGAAACTTTGGGGTTGCGCTAGACGAGGCGACCTGTGCGGCGCGCCCTTCGCGTTCGGCGACGAGGGCGCAGAGCACGAAAGCGGCGATCAGCCCAAGGTGCATAAGGAAGACGGCGATCGCTTCGACCCGCGCCCGGCCCGACACCTTCCAGAAGGCGTGGGCGGTGACGGCGCCGATGGCAGTGAAGACCCCCAACATGCCGGCCCCGAGCCAGACCCAGCGATCGATCAGGACGAGCACCGAGCCGGTGAGTTCAACGAAGATGCTCAAAAGCGCCATGGCCGCAGGCGCCGGCATGCGGGCTTCCACCATTTCCGCAACCGCGCCTGGAAAGTCGGCAATCTTGCTGAGCCCCGAGCCCAGGTAAAACACAACGAGCGCGAAACGCGCGACCGGCCAGGTCCATTGCCATTCAAGGATAGATTGGACAAATTGGGGCGTGGTTTGGCCATTCATGGGGTGAGCTCTTCTCCCGNNAGAATGCACTGATAAACGCGCGAAGCCAGGCGGCCCTGTTCCTGCAGGGCCCGGCTAGGTGCGTTGATTTTCAGCAGACCGCGCCGAGTACGGCGCCATGTGTAAGGAGTCTCCACAACTATCCGATGGAAAGAGCGTGTGAAGTGCGACTGATCGCACATTCCACAGCTGACTGCGATTCCCCTCCATCTTGCCGGTCGAGCTGGTGCGAGGTGAGGCGCGGCTATTTTTTCCCGGAGTTAAGCAGTTGCTGCTCCCATGCGAACGCAACACCTGAGGCGCCGCCGTGAGCAACGGTGATCTCGGCGATGGCCGGGACCGTCGTTTCGCGTGCCCAGTCGCGCTGCCACTCGCTCATGACCGCAATCCAGGTGATCGGCACGGCCCCGGCCTGCACCATCCGCAGAACCCCCATGTCGTGCGCCTCTCGCGATACGCCGCCGGATGCATCGGTGACGAAGAAGACGTCGTAGCCGTCGGCCAGGCTCTGGATCACCGGCATCGCGAGGCAGATTTCCGTCCACAGCGCTGCAACGACGAGCTGCTTACGTCCGGTCTTCTTCACCGCATCGACGACTCGCTGGTCTTCCCATGTATTGATGAAAGTCCGATTGATCGGCTTCTGCGTGGGGAAGACATCCTGGATACCCTTGAGGAGATATCCACCGCGCTCCTCGGTGACGGTGGTCAGTATCGTAGGGACCTTGAATACCTTAGCCGCCTTCGCGAGCCCCACCACGTTGTTGACGATCAGCGTCGGGTCGTGGCTGTGCAGGTTCGAGAATTGAAACGCCTGATGATCGATGAGCAGAAGCACGCTGCGCTCCGGCGTCAGCAGTGCGTCGAGGCCAGTTCTGGTGGGCATTGCTATGTTCCTCAGTTCATTTTCAAAACGACAATTGGATCAGCGGCTACTTCGCCTTCGCGTACGGATAAATCAGCTCGTCCTCGTTGTACTAACTCCGATATCCTGAGCGCAACGGTCCGTGGCAACGCCGCTGATTTCTTGCGTGATATTTGTTGAAAATGTCGTGATTGTGGTAGCGTGAATCGCGGGACACGATCCACGATAATTCTTGAGATTGCGCCTTTGGAACGACAATCCATTTCACCTTCTCAGTTTGCGGATTTGTTTCCTACTGCGCGAATGAAGTCGGCAGCATCGAACTGCTTCAGCACACATGTGGTCGATGCCACACCGCTGGAAGCGGCCGGTACCTTTACTGAGACTGCGCTGGGGCTGTACACGGCTGCTAGACATCGTATAAGGCGAAAGCAAGGAGCTCGACTGGTTGAGGGTTGGTCCGATCCGGGGACCGTCAATCTCAGTCCGACGAATTTCTACGCGAGATGGGAAGCGGATGGCCCTTCTCACAGCATCGTGGTGTTCGTACAGGACGCGCTCTTGTCGCGTGTGATCCTCGAGAATTGGGGGGCCGATCCCCGAAGGGTCGAGATCGTTCCGCAATTTCTTGTTCGCGATCCGGTGATCGAAGCCGTCGTGACGCAGCTTGCGATCGAGGCTGGGAACGACTCGCCATCGGGATTGCTCTATGCGGACAGCGCGTGCGAATTCCTGGCGCATCATCTAATCCAAAGATATTCGACATTGTCGAAGACGCCAGCGCGACCTCTTGGGGGGTTACCCGCGCACCGCCTAAAGGTTGTCAAGAATTACATCGAGGAAAACCTCGGGAATCCGATCGCATTACACGAACTCGCCGGCCTGGCGTGCGTTAGCGTGCGTCACCTTGAGCGCGCGTTCCGCCAGAGTCTTGGCGTGCCACCCCACAGGTACGTTTTAGAGCGGCGTGTGTCTGCAGCGCGCGACCTGCTCCTTAGTCATCCCAAGCTCAATATTGAGGAAATTGCGCGCCAACTGGGGTTTAGTAGCTCGAGCCATCTTTCGTCCGCCTTCGTTCGTCGGATGGGTTGCTCACCCGCGACGTTTCGCCGCATGCACGTCTAGCCGCCTCGCGGACCTGGAACACTGCTGGTCTCTTGGTGCCGGTAGACCACTGAAACCCTCTTCTGCACTAGACTTTTTACATCACGAATCCGAAGGCGGCCGCACGAGCGGTTCTGTCAAGTCAGGATCGATGGCATGACGAATCTTGATCTGATATCCGATTCCA
>PMHN01000101.1:5853-5984 GCA_003156695.1 Gammaproteobacteria bacterium | reverse complement strand
TCGACATGGCGTGTTCCTCGAAGTGGCCGCGCTCCTTGGCGGCGCAGCCGAAAATTCCCAAACCTAACTTTCAACTCGCAACCGGCCTACCCGGTCGACTGGAGCCCACGACCGGGATTGAACCGGTGACC
>PMHN01000101.1:0-5791 GCA_003156695.1 Gammaproteobacteria bacterium | reverse complement strand
GGCCGCTTGGGTACCCCTCCGCAAAACGAGCCGCGTATTGTGATTTCGGGGTGGCAGAGTGTCAATGCGTCTTTGGCCCGATATTTGCTTAGGCCGGCCCCGCCCGGGGTCCCCTCCGGAAGGGGCACTCCTTATATATGGGGCCTATGGGGCCCGTCACCGCCCCGGCACTGCCGCCCGCAGAGCCTCGAGCACGGTCGGCCCGGCCCGCCGTGCGTTCCCGGGGCGCATATCCCGCGGAAGCTCAACCGGACCATAGCGGACGCGCAGCAGCCGGCTCACCTCGAAGCCCACGGCGTTCCAGAGCCGGCGCACCTCCCGATTACGCCCCTCGTGCAGCACCACCCGGAAGGTGCTGTGACTCGGGCCGTCAGCGCCCGGACTCGCGGGGCCCCCGTTTCCACCCTCGCCTGCCTCGGCCACGATGCGATCGAACCGGGCCGGGCCGTCTTCGAGGGGCACACCGCGCAGCAGCCGGCGGATGACCTCCGGACCCGGCTCGCCGCGCAGGCGCACCAGGTATTCGCGCTCCACCTCGCTCGAGGGATGCATGAGGCGGTGAGCCAGCTCACCATCGGTGGTAAGGAGCAGCAGCCCCGCGGTATTGACGTCGAGGCGACCGACGGTGATCCAGCGCCCGTTCGAAGGTTCTGGCAGCCGCTCGAATACCGTCGGCCGCCGCTGTGGATCGCTGCGCGTGGTCACCTCCCCCACGGGCTTGTAATAGAGAAGGACTTCCTGCGTGTTCAGATCGAGCGGGCTCAAGGTGAGCGGGCGTCCATCCAGCCGCACGTCGTCCCCGGGGCCAGCGCGATCCCCAAGCTGCGCCACGCGTCCGGCCACGCTTACGCGGCCGGCGCGAATCCAGTCCTCGACCGTGCGGCGGGAACCCAGGCCCGCCGCCGCCAGCAGCTTCTGCAATCTGATCATGCAATCATAACGATGGGTGTTAAGCAGATACTCCGGCGGTGCTTGTGTTGCGGCAAGCCGGCGGCGTAGAAGGAGCCCATGATCTACGACAGCATCCTCGGCACCATCGGCAAAACGCCGGTAGTGCGCATCCAGNNACCATGTACGTAAAGTGCGAGTTCTTCAACCCGCTATCCTCGGTCAAGGACCGTCTCGCCATCGGCATTATCGAGGATGCGGAGCGCAGCGGCGCGCTCAAGCCGGGCCAGACCGTCGTGGAAGCGACTTCCGGCAACACCGGCATCGCGCNNTCGAGCCGACCAGCGGCAACACCGGCATCGCGCTCGCCATGGTGTGCGCGGCCAAGGGCTACCCGTTCGTCGCCGTCATGACCGAAACCTTCTCGGTCGAGCGCCGCAAGATCATGCGGATGCTGGGAGCGAAGGTCATCCTCACCGCCGCCGCCGAGCGCGGCACCGGCATGGTGAAAAAGGCCGCGGAACTGGCGCATAAGCACGGCTGGTTCCTCGCACGGCAGTTTGAGAACGAGGCCAATCCCGCCTACCACCGCAACACCACCGGTCCCGAGATCCTCCTGGACTTCGTCGGCAGGCGGCTGGATTTCTTCGTCACGGGCTGGGGCACCGGCGGCACGCTCACCGGGGCCGGCGAGATCATCCGGCTCGCGCGCCCGGAAGTGCAGATCATCGCTTCGGAGCCCGCCGGAGCATCGCTGCTCGCGGGCAAGACCTGGGCGCCGCACAAGATCCAGGGCTGGACGCCGGATTTCGTGCCCGCCGTGCTCAAGCGCGAGGTAGCGCACCGGATCGTGCCGGTGGCGGATACCGAGGCCATCGAGACGGCGCGCCAGCTGGCGCGCAGCGAGGGCATTTTCTGCGGCATCTCCTCGGGGGGCACGTTCGCCGCGGCGTTGAAAGTGGCCGCCGAGGCCCCGCAGGGCTCGGTGCTGCTCGCCATGCTGCCGGATACCGGCGAGCGCTATGTCTCGACGGTACTCTTCGAGGGCATTGCCGAAGGCAGCGACGCGGAACCTTAAGCAGTTGCGCTAAGCTGCGCTTAAGTTTTTCCGCCAGCCAAGCCCGACAAGACCACCTGTTCATGGATGCGCGCCAGTACGCATCGCTCCCCAGCCCGTTCCCCATGTGGCGCGGCGGCGCGCTGCATGGCGCGCGCGTTGCGTTCGAGACCTGGGGGACGCTGAACGCGGCGCGCGACAACGCGGTGCTGCTGTTCACCGGCCTCTCCCCGCCGGCACACGCCGCGTCTTCCGAGCAGGATCCGGACGATGGCTGGTGGCAGGGCATGGTGGGCCCGAAGCTCGCCATCGATACCGAGCGCTTCTTTGTGATCTGCGTGAACTCGCTCGGCAGCTGCTTCGGCTCCACGGGACCGGCTTCCGGGGATCCCGCCACCGGCAAGCCCTACCGGCTCAGCTTTCCGGACCTGTCGATCGAGGACATCGCGCGCGCGGGGTTCGAGACCGTGCGGTCGCTGGGGATTGCGCGCCTCGACACCGTCATGGGTCCGTCGCTGGGCGGCATGGTGGTGCTCGCCTATGCCGCGATGTTTCCCGGTGCGGCGCGACGCCTCCTGTGCATTTCGGGCACGATGGCGGCCGCCCCGTTTACCATCGCGCTGCGTTCCATCCAGCGCGAAGCGATCACCAACGACCCGGCGTGGGCGGACGGCAGCTACACCGCCGATCGCCCGCCCGCCACCGGCCAGAGCCTGGCGCGCAAGCTCGGCACCATCACCTATCGTTCCGCGGCCGAGTGGCAGCAGCGCTTCGGCCGGGAACCCATTCGCGCGGATATGGAACGCGGCGGTCCGTTCAGGTCCGAGTTCGCCGTGCAGGGCTACATGGAATCCCTCGCGCAGCGCTTCGTCAGCGCCTTCGACGCAAACTGCTACCTGTACCTGTCGCGCGCCATGGACCGATTCGACCTCGCCGCGCACGGCGAGCCGCAGGTGCTGTTTCGCGCCGCAGGCCTTAAGCAGGCGCTGGTCATCGGTGTGAAGACGGACCTGCTTTTCTCGGTGGATGAGCAGCAGGCCATTGCGGATGCGCTCCAAGCGGCTGGCGTGCCAACGCGCTTTGCGCCGCTGTCGTGCATCGAGGGACACGATGCCTTTCTTGTTGACCTTAAGACCTTTGGCGCCGAGATCGGCGCATTCCTCCGGAATTAAGTTCACTGGCCGCGGTGGTCTGCCCTGGCCGAGGCATAATGGGGAGGTCGCCAGTACAAGAACGAAAGCCGTAAGGGTCAGCAGTGGAACGCCGACTACATACAAGGCATCGCGCACGCACGATCGTCTATATCAACGTGCCGGGCGGCCGCAGGAAGCTTTGCAAGGCGATGAATCTGTCGGCTACCGGTGTGTTCATCGAAACGACCAACCTGGGCTTGCGCAAGGGCCAGCAGGTCATTCTCTCGTTCGCCATTAATCTTGGCGTCATCACCAAGCTGCACCGACGCACCGCCGTGGTCGCGCACGTCTCGCGCGGCGGCACGGGTCTCATGATGGAGAGCTTCGCGCAGGCCTCGAGCTGAAGGCTGCGGCGCGCACGCGCTGAGGCGCCCAGCGCGGCGCGCGTGTCGTTCAGGTGGCTCTTCGCCGCCTCATCAAAATCCCGGCAAGACCCAGGCCGAACAGCGACAGCGTCGCCGGCTCAGGAACGTGTGCCACCCCGGCGGTGAGCACGATGTTGTCCAGGCCGTTACTGTTGTCGTTGCCGGAATCGCCGTTCTGGAAAAGCAGCGTCGTCGACGTACCCGTCGCGACGAAGGTGTCGGTGAACTGCTGCCAGGTCAGGCCAGTGGCATTTACCTGGCTGTTGGTGAAGGCGGTCGCGGCGCCGTTTACAAGTACGTCGACCGTACTTGTGGTCCCGAAAATGCCGCCGCCGGTCGTGTTGCCGATGTAAAAGGACAGCGCGTACTGCGTCCCCGGCGTGGTGCTGACCACCTGGGACACGCCCTCTGTGCTGTTACTGCCATCTCCCGTCAGGTCGAGCCACTGGTTGTTGCCGGGCGCGGCTTCGAATGTCACACCGCTCTGCGCGTAGGTGCCGCTGACGATCGATACGTTTGCCTCGCCAGGTCCGGTCACGGTCCAGCCAGTCAGCGTCGTAGTTCCGACCGAGAAGTTGGTGAAGGTCCCGGGGGTGACCACCGGGGTATCGAAGTTTCCATTCGCGATCGGGTTGGCCGCATGCGCGCCGGCGGCGCCAAGCAGCAAGGCCGCCGTGGCCGCGACGCACTGAATTCGGGATCTCATCAGAAGGCTCCTTGTGTGCGGGTGCCGGGTCACACCAGTATGCACGGCCATACGACCTGTGAAACAGGATTCCGCACGGATACCAGCAAGGATCGGGCCGCGGCCTGTTGTTGTTGATAATCAATGCACTGGCGGCGGACGGATCCCACGGCTGTAAGATTACCCGACGCCTGGCGCCGCTCACGGGTGCCCAGGCGATTCGCTGTAGAATCCTCCGCGCAACACGCGGGGGAAACCAACTTGGGGCCTGAACCGGGCGACCCGACCATCCGATTCGGTGACGGGCTGGAGCTGGATGCGCGCGCCTGGGAACTGCGCCGCGCCGGCCAGCCGCAGAGGCTCGAACGCATCCCCATGGAGATCCTGCTGTTGCTCGCCGAACAGCACGGGAAGCTGGTGAGCCGCGAGCAGATTGTCGAGAAGGTCTGGGGCAAGGGCGTGTACCTCGACACCGACAACAGCATCNNCCATGCGCAAGATCCGCCAGGCACTCGGGGATGACTCGGGGGAACCGCGCTACATACAGACCGTCACCGGTCTGGGCTACCGGTTCATCGCACAACCAACCGCCGTGAGCGCCCCGGCCCGCGGGAACCGCATAACTGCCACGAGCGCGGAGCTCGCGCCGGAACCCTCGGACACGGCCGAACCCAATGCCACTGCGGTGCCGGTCAACGCACCGGCGGGTGTCCCACCGGCGAGCTCAGGGCAGTTCGTGGAGCCCCGTCGTGCGCCACCGGCGGCGCCACCAACACGCGGGTTGCCGGCAATTGTGTGGTGGTCGAGTGCGGCACTCATCGTGGTTCTGTGCGTCGCGTTGCTGTGGGTGCTGCGCGCCCGCTCCCGTGAGGAAGCAGCAGCAGCGCCCGCGCACGGCGCGATGCTGGCGGTGTTGCCGCTCGCCAACCTCACGGGTGATCCGGCGCAGGAGTACTTCAGCGATGGGNNCTTGGAGACGCGGATCCGCAACACCTGAGCGTGATCGCACGTACCTCCGTGATGCGCTACAAGGACGCTCACGAGCCGGTGGACGAGATCGCACGCACACTTGGCGCGCAGTACGTACTCGAAGGCAGCGTACGACGCGATTCGGAGAACGTGCGCATCACGGCACAGCTGGTGCGAGGGTCAGACCAGGCGCATGTCTGGTCGCGGCAGTATGACCGCAAGCTCACCTCGGTGCTGGCGCTGCAAGGGGAGATCGCGGCAGAGATTGCGGATGAAATCCGCAGTACGCTCGGGCAGAGTGCCGCTGGCACGCCGGCACGCGTGGCGCCGGCGCCGCAGCAGTATCAGGCGTTCGATCTTTATCTGCGCGGGCGTTACTTCTGGAACAGACGCACTCCCGCGGGTTTTTCCCAGGCGCTCGACTATTTTGAGCAGTCAATCGCGAAGGATCCGGGCTATGCCCCGGCCCACGCAGGGGTTGCCGACACCTACGCGCTGATGAGCAACTATGGCTATGCGCCGCATACTGAGGCCATGGTGAACGCGCGGGCCGCCGCCGTGCGCGCGATCGAGCTGGACGCGAACCTCGCCGAGGCGCACAACGCGCTGGCGGTGATCGCCGAGGACTACGACT
>PMHN01000325.1 GCA_003156695.1 Gammaproteobacteria bacterium | reverse complement strand
CGATCGCCAGGTACGCGTTGTAGCCGTCGGCGGCGAGATCGCCGCGGCCGAACATCCCGCTGAGGCGCTCGGTCGAGCCGTCGTGGTGACTGGAGGTGCCGGCGTCGGCGCTGAACTCCGCGCCCGTGTATGTCTTCTTGAGAACGACGTTGACCACGCCGGCCATCGCATCCGAACCGTATTCGGCGGATGCGCCGTCCTTGAGCACGTCGATGCGATCCACCGCCACCAGGGGGATGGAACTGGTGTCGACGAAGCTGCGCTGGCCGTCATCTGTCAGCGGGTAGGCGACCATGCGCTCCCCGTCCACCAGGGTGAGCGTCGCGCCGACCGTCAGCCCGCGCAGCGCGATACCGGAGGCGCCGGCGGCGAAAGCGCCGGAGAACCCCTGTGACAGCGTTCCCTGGCCGTTGGCGGACAGGTTGGCCAGCACCTGCTGAACCGTGGTGTACCCGGATTGCTGCAGGTCCTGGGAGGTGATCACCTGCACCGGGCTCGGTGTCTCGAAGTCGGTGCGCTTGATCATGGAGCCGGTGACGACCACGGTCTGCAGAGACTGCTCGGATGAAGCTTGTGTCTGCTCCTGCGCGTGCACAGCAACCACGCCACCGGCGATTGTCACGGCGCCAGCTGCGAGCACGCGCCGAATTAAGCCTGCGATTTCGCTGTATCGGGTCATTACCAAGCCCTCCCGCAATGCGTTTATTTCAACCGGCATCCCCCGGATGCGTGCCGGTTGTCACCGGGCTGTAAAGGGCGGCCCGGATCGCGTTCCCGATGGTACCGGCGGGGAAGTCGTGCTGGAAGCTCTTTGGCAAATTAGCAACACTATCGGGCGTAACGTTCTGTCGCGTAATCAGACCGACTAGTCGTGCAATAGGGTCGCTTCGACGCGCTAGATTGCACTTTGTCCAGACCGCGCGGGACCTGCTGTTGCGTCGCTACGACATACGTTTCTTACGGGCGTCCTGCAGCGTGGAGTACACCGCCGACCGCACGAACGCGTTGCGGGGGGGGTTGCAGCCGATTGGGGGCGCTCAGGGGTGCTGTGGGCGGCGGCGCTGGGTGCCGCGAAGTAATTCGTGAACGGAGTCCCGGCCGTTTAGGTTGATATCCGTACACTCAGGCGCAGCCGCCATGAAGCCATTCGCCTTATTCTTTTGCGCTGTGTTCCTGGGCGCCGGGCTGACGCTCGCGGTTTCGCCCGCCCGGTCGCCGACGTGCGCGCCCCCGGTCACCACGCGCCCTGATAACCCGGGTCTTCAAACCCCGGCCAGCTCCTTCGCACCCCATGCCGCCTCACGACAGCATGCCTATGGCGCGCCGATCCAGGTGCCCATCATGCATCGGCGCTCAGCGTCGCACCGGCGGCTTCCTGCGCCTGCGCCGCACCGGCGGCNNGCTTCCCGCGCCTGCGCCGCACTCCGAGCAGGCTTCCGAGCCAGTGATGAACTGAACATCAGCGTCCCGCGGCGGCGCCCGTCCAGGACACCAGGTCGCCCACACTCAGGGTCAATCTGGCCGCCTCGCCGTCGCGCAGCTCCACCACCGCGCTTACCGGCGCGTCAGAACTGATGGTATTCAGCCTTAGCGGCTGCGCCCGCCGGGTGATTTTGCTGATGCGCCCCGCGGCGTCCACGAACAGCATGTCGAGTTCGATGTGGGTGTTCTTCATCCACATGCGTTCGACGCGCGGCGGAACGAACGGGAACACCATGCCAGCGTTCTCCGGCAGGTCGCTGAGCAGCCGGGCGCAGCACAAGCAGGCGTGTGTGACTGCGGGCGCGGCGGCGCGGCGCCGTCCGGCGCCCCAGCGGCGGCTGCAGCGCCGAGCGCGAGCAGTACGGGCAGGACGCGCATGTTCATTAGGGGCGCATATCCTAGCCGGAACGGCCGCGCAAAAAAATCGGCCCCCGCGCGGGGGCCGATATCAACTGTCGACCTTCCTGAAGGATTTAGAAGATGTCCAACTTCGCATTGAGATAGAAGCTCCGCTGCGTCGGATCGACAACGAACGCATTGTAACCGGCCGCAAAGTTGCCTTGAAGTGCGTTGGTGTACGGCGGATTCGTGTCGAACAGGTTCTTAATTCCAAACAACACGGTCAGTTGCTTCATCGGCTTGACGGAGACGTAGCCATCAAAGACCGAATAACTGCCCACTATCCGCTGATTGCCGGCGGCATCGTCGTATTCGTCGATGTAAGTCGAGTAGAAGCGGTTGCTCAATCCGCCGCCCCACATGCTCTGCGGACTCGACCAGTCGACTCTCAGGTTATGTTGCCACCTGTACGCAGGCGGAAGTTCGTTGTACCAGCCCACCAGGTTGAGTTCGGGGCCACCGTTGTACTGCTGCTCCAGAAACTGCGTGACCGCGGTCCCTTCCAGGTCCTCGCGGAACGTTCCAATCGAGGTGTGCTGCGTGTACTGGATGCTGAGGTCGATGCCGCTGGTCGTGAGCCTGCCCGTATTCGCAGCGTTCACTTCGATGTATCCACAGGTCGATGCCAGGTAAGAGGGGATGCAATTCGCGGCCTCTTCGATCGACGGAGTGAGTCCCCCGGCCCCGTTCAACTTGTAATAGCTCGCGAACAGGGTCGGATTGCCGTAGATGGCCTGGGCCGGAACGGCACTAATGGTGTTCTTGACGAGGATTCTGTAGTAGTCCAGCGTAATGCCCATATCCTGGATCGGCTGCAGGACGACACCCAAATCGAAATTCTCCGACGTCTCCGCCGTCAGATTCGGGTTTCCGCCGAACAACCCCAGTCCCTGCGTGGCGCAAGTCGCATTGGTAAACGGCGCGATCGCGGTGGGGGGGCTGTTCGCGCAGTTCGGGTTTCCTTGCCCCATGCTGCCGCCGGTCGAGGCGGCCAGGGAGTCCGGATTGTTCAAGGAGAAAAGCGTGGGCGCCCGGAAACCGGTGGAGGCGGTGCCCCTGAAGGTCACGAAACTCGCCGGCTGCCACCGCGCCTGGATCTTCGGGTTGTTGGTCGAGCCGAAATCGCTGTACTTGTCCTGACGATCCGCGAGGGTGAGATCCAGAGTGCTGGTGAGCGGCAGGTCCAACTCCATGAAGACCGCCTGGAACGTGCGACTCCCTTCTACTGCACTATTCCCAAGCCCAGTTGCGGCCTGCGTGAGGGTGTTATACGCGGTGGTGGCGGAATCGAAGCGCTCACCTCCTACCTGGAAGCCGACCGCGACCGTCGCCGGATTGCCCTTGCTAATAATGTCGCCCAACTCATGGCTGGCGTGGCCATCGGCGCTCCACCGCTTATCCTCGCCGATCAGGTAGGTGCCGCTTATGTAGGATGAGTTGATCAAGGCCTGTCCGGCCGCGCTTTGGGGACCGAAGGGGTTGATCAAATCGCTGAGCACGCCGCCGGGCGCAAGCAGCGACTCATTGGGATAGCCTGAGACATTGCGGTTGTCGTTTATGTTCTGGCTGTAGTTGATAGACGTGGTGTAGTCCCAACCAGCGTTCTTGCCGGCGAATGTCAACAGAGCCCGCTGCTCGGTATTGAGGTTGCCCGCATAGCGGTTGTTGTTGGGGTCGGTCCAGACCCCAAGGACCGGGGACGCATTTGCAACGCATGTGGCCGAAGCAGGCCCGCTCGTCGGGTTGCAGGGGGGGGGGTTCTTAAGGGTCGGGGGCGCCGTGTTCACGAACGTGGTCCCGCTCAGATTCGCCGGGGTAGTGCCGCCATACGAGGGTAACAGCCCAGCCACGCTCGGGCCTTGGGCGTTGCCAGGGAAGTAGGGGCTCCCTGGGTTCATCTGGAACTCGTAGAACATCGGACCGGACCAAGCGAGCACGTCGGACTGGGCCCAGAGGTACTGCAGCTGCAGGGAGTTGTCGGCCCCGATCGACTTGGTGAGGGTCCCCATCGCGGAAAGCTCGCTGTGCTGCGGGAGCAGATCCGTCGCGGCGGAATACCTGTATGCGCAGTTGCCGAAATACGTCGTCAGCTCCGGATTGCCCGCGCAGGTCGGAAACCCGTTGCCGCCAGACGCGTTGGGGCCACTAGGCTGAAAGTAGTTACCGTTTGAATCGATTACAGACCCGGGCCACGTTCCCGGATTGTTTGTACTGGTGCCGCCC
>PMHN01000275.1 GCA_003156695.1 Gammaproteobacteria bacterium | reverse complement strand
AGTGCACGTTGCGCGAGAGACGATCTAGCCGCGAGACGATGAGCGGGCAGCGGGATAATTTCGCCTGTTTGAGTGCTGTCGCAAGCCCCTGTCTCAGCGGCAGCGCATCGGCTCCGGCGCCAGTCTGGACGTCCTGGTGCCAGGAGCTGACGACGAACCCTTCGCGTAACGCAAAAGCTTCGATGTCGTTGCGCTGCGCCGCTAGTCCTAAGCCACTTCGCCCCTGTTCCTGGGTGCTGACTCTCAAGTATCCGATTGCTGCTTGCATCGTGAGGACCTCTTGTAATGGAGAGATCACGATATGCCTGCCGGCGCTCGGCGCGCATATCTGCACAATCGCACAGGATTCGCAGGTAGTCGGCGTCACTCGGGCGGCGCGAGACTGCTTGCATGGCGAACCCCTACGACGGCATCACCCGGGCGGACATCCTCGCGACGTTTCCGCCAGGTGCTGGGCGCGAGCTGTGGCTGAAGTGGCTCGCCAGACAGCATCACACGCTACCGCAGGCTGGATGGACGCCCGCCTCAGCGCCTCCCTACGATTCGCCCGTGACGTTCAGCCAATGGAAATGCCGCCTCTGCGGCTTTGACCGCTACTACCACCAGGTCAGCGTGCTGCGCAAGACCGGTGCGCGGTACGAAACTTCGTTCTACGCCTGTAGTCGCTGCTAGGTGATGTTCCTCAATCCGAGTCAGTTCGATGCCAATGGTACGGCGAACCCGAACGTCGAAGCGCCGCCCGCGGTCGTTACGCCCATGCGGCGCAAGGGGTGAGGTGTGGCGTCGAGTAAACTGAGCGCGATGGCCCAATGGTATCGGGGGAAGCCCACCATGAATTTAGAGCAGCGCCGTTTTGTCGAAGCGGAATTGTTCCAGCTCACCCTCTCAGCCGTCACCCAGCGTGGCGGGGTCTACAAGCCGAAGCTAACCGAGGAGGCGAACTCCCGAAAGATGCTTGCTCTGGAAACTGGGAGTTTCAAAGAGATGTTCAGGAATCGAGAATAGGTTTCTCGGCTACCGAAGCAGAACAAAACATTCGAAAGCAGGGCTATCACTTGTTCCGCGCAGAAGTTAAGACCACGGTAAGTGTGATCGCCAAGCCTCCAGCGGCGCGAAAGAAGTGATGTCCTACTCGGAAATCTTCGTCGCCAAGTGAGACATGAGCGACCTAACAGCCTGTAGTATCTCCGCCGCTCTATCCTGTGTATAACTCTTTTCAACGTGCATAGTCGGATTGCGCCACGCGCGCTTCACATGATCGAAGTGAATTGCCGCTTCCGCGTAAAACCGCTCATCCGCAGTGCGGGCGCCAGCGGTTTTCGCTCGACTCGCTAGCTCCTTGTCGATCAGTCGCAAGTACGAGCCCCAATCGTTCTGAGGCCCAACATTTAGGGTCTTGGCTAGCGCCGCGAGCGCTACTTCCGCCGCCCGCATAAGATGCATGACGCATGCGGTGGAACGCTCCAGCGCGAGGCACGTGCCAGCTTCGGTAATGTCATCGTTCGCGGATGCGAATGCGATGAAGACATAATCGCCGAATAGCTTGGGATTCTCGAAATACTCCATGTAGCGAGGCTCTGGCTCAAAAAACTTGCGGCGGTTGAGACCAATCGCCATAGCGTTTCGGACAAATTCCAGCGTACCTTCCAGGTCCTTTGCGGTCTTTGTATCTTTGATTCCCTTGGCAGCATCGGCAGCCACTGAGAGATGCAGCTTTTCGCACTCCGTAATGAGCGGAGAGGCCATCCCTTGCAGCTCCGTGGCAAATTGAGGATCGAAATCCCACAGGCTCCTCAGCCGGCGGGAAGACCACGGCGGGATGTCGCGGCCAAGCTGCCCGGCAGGCTCAATCATAATGGCGCCCCGCATTTGGGTACGTCGCCTCAAACACCCCACAGATACTGGCCCTTTTTCGGACTACAAGTTTGATGCCCGTGAACTCGATGACTGCCCCGGAGGACGAGCGCCAGATCCTGGAATTGTCAGCCCGGTACCCTGAGGCTCAAGTATGGAAGGCTTCGATAGGGATGGGCCGAGAGCTCCGGTCAATCGGGGTTGAATCACAATGGAATCCCGCATTTATCTGCGCGGGATACGCATCAAATAAGTGTCAAATCCTGCCCCCGCTACCACTAAAGCCTACAACCTTAAGAAGCGCGGCCGGCTGCATGCCGTATTCGGCCCACAGCTCGCCTTCTCCCTCGCGCCTCAGATCGATGGGCCCCAGCAGTTCGCGCAAGAAAACCCGCGCTTTCAGCGCCGCGCGCTCACCGCCGCCGAGGCCGAGTTCCACCTGGCTGCGGTACATCGCGGCAGCCTTCGGCAGGATTGAGAGCACCTTGGCCGACTGCTGCGCCTCGGGCTGCTGCGCCTCAAGCTCCCGGCGCTTCTCCTCCGCCCGCGCGATCGCCGCCTCGATCTCATCGCCCGCTATGTCGGGGTCCCCGTTCTTCAGCCGCTCGCGCAGGCGCAGGATCCGGGCAGTGATTTCCTGAATTTCCTTTGGAGCCTCCGCGGCACGCTCCTGCATGGCGCGCACCCGCTCGAGGTAGTGCGCCTGCATCTCGCGCGCGATCCTGGCGATGCGCTCTGGCGATAAGAGCTCGCGGCGCACGGGTCCGAGAATCACATCCTCGAGCACGTCACGGCGCACGCGGATGCCGCTGGCCGGCTGACAACCGCACGGCTACGCTGCGGCGGTGCGGCGGGAGTGCAGCTACCTCAGTCGCAGAATTTAGCGCCATCTGGTGTTCCGCGAAAGTCCTGGCGGATGCGCCTTGTTTACTGAGTCCATCTGGGAGTGGCCCGGCTTGTGCGGATGGTACCGGCTGCTGGAGCCGATCACCGTTAAAGCAAGCGAGTACGGGGCACCTACCACACGCACTCAAGTGTTCTTTTATGGCTACGATCCCGAACGGGTGAACAGCCTTTTCGAGGCGGACTTTCTTCCGTCAAGGTCGAATGACGTCCGCGTAAAAGACGCGCTGGCTCTGCTGCCCTCCGTGCGAGCATCGTGGCAAACGGAAGCGCAGAGCTGGAGATCGGTTGGCAGCCTAGGAGAGTCTTTTTTCGAGCAACGGATCGCGAACTTCATTCCAACCGGAGTCGGCAACAAACAGGCGATCCGTGAGTATCGGAAGAGTCGACTCGTTTCAGGCTTTCTCGGAACCTTGCACCAGCGGCGCACAGTGCGCCGATTTTTCGTTGAGTCCTGGGGAGACTGAGGTAATCTCTAAATGCAGGCGACTTGATCGCGAAGGCTACTGCCCCACCCTACTTGCAGGAACGGGCCCAGAACGGGGGAGCTATCAAGCGATTCGGCCCGTGCATCCAAGGTCACCGCGCGTCATCACGCCGCGGGAGGCGGCACGGCTGCAAGGGTTCCCTGATTGGTTTCAGTTTCATCCGACGAAATGGCACTCTTTTGGACAAATTGGAAATAGCGTGAGTCCGATAGTTGCGGAGGCACTGTTTCGCAAGATACGAGGTGCTTTGACCTGAGTCGCGCCTCGCACAACAATCACTATCGATTCGATTCGCAACAAGTTTCAGAGGAATCCCAATGAGCACACCGACGCCACCAATCGCACAGTCCACCGGTGTCATCAACGCGGACCCTTCTAAGGACTTCTTCGTTAGTATGATCACGCGCGACATCTCTCTAACGGATTGTATATTCGACTTGCTAGACAACTCCGTGGACAGTGCGCGCAAAAGCATTCAGGGATCGAACTCAACCTCGCTCGCGGCATTCAAGGTTGNNCATGACCGCTTCCAAATGATCGACAATTGCGGGGGTATACCGCTGTCGTCGGCAATAGATTACGCCTTCCGCTTTGGCAGGCGTAAGGGTGCTCCTAGCGAGGTTCAGAAGAGCATCGGCCTCTACGGAATCGGAATGAAACGGGCCATCTTCAAGATGGGTCGACGATGCCAGGTTATCAGCGAGACTGAACAAGACTCCTTTTCTGTTGGCATTGATGTGGACGATTGGGAGAGGCAGAGCGACTGGGACCTCGCTTGGAACGATCACCCTCGTCGAGGAGTCCACGGAGCGGAGATCATCGTCAATGACCTCTACAAACAGATCGCGGTCGACTTTGCTGACTCTACCTTCGCAAATGGTCTCGTGAAGGCAATCGCGCGTGACTATGCGTTCTTTATACGCGAGGGACTGAAGATCGTCGTGAACGACGTTCAGGTGCCGGAGTACAAGTACGAAGTCAAGGCCAGTTCGGAGTTCTCCCCGGCCAGTGTCGAGTACGTGGATGACAGCGTGCGGGTGCGGCTAGTTGCCGGCATTATCGATGCCTTGCCAGACGATGTTCCCGAGGAGCTTCGGCCGGAGGACATCGAGCGTTTTGGCTGGTTCGTAATCTGCAACGGACGAGTTGTGATCCCAGCGGATAAGTCCGCGCGCACCGTCTGGGGCGTGGACAACTTTCAGGTCTTCCACCCACAGTATCGCGGATTTGCCGGGTTCGCCTTTTTCGACAGCGACCAGCCGGAGCTGTTGCCGTGGACGACTACAAAGCGTGATATCGAAACGGCAGAGCCACTATACCGGCGAGCGGTGGAGAAGATGAAAGAGCTTACGCGCAGTTTCATCACGTATTCCGGACAACGCCGCGGGGATCTGGACACGGCCAAGACATTCGAAAAATCAGCGCCAGCAGTGGACGTCGCATCGGTGAGCATCGGCAGCCAGATGAAATTTCCGACAATACCCATCCTCGATAAAATCGAGATGATAAACATCCTTTACAAGAAACCGAAGAAGGAGATAGAGGAGATCAAGAGTGCGTTCGGGAATGTCTACATGAGTGCCAAAGACGTCGGCGTCGCGACCTTCGAATATTATCGGCGAATGGAACTCGGAAAATGACCAACACGACGTCCTTCGAAAGAATCAACTATCTAACGCGACCGAATAAGTGCATCGAGCGAAAGATCATCTTCGAGAACCTGGTCAAGCTTCACCCCTTAATGACTTTCAGCGGATACCGTTACATCGGCTTCGGTTCGATGTGGTTTGGGGACCTTCTCTTTGCGCATAGATTGCTCGGAATCGAGGAGATGTGGTCGATAGAGTTTGCCGATAATGTCGGCAGAGCGGAGTTTAATCGGCCGTACCGGTCCATCGAGATCAAGTCGGGAACAAGCGGAGACGTGCTTGCAGGTGTAAGCGTGGCGCAATGGGAGGTTCCCTCTGTCGTCTGGCTCGACTACACAAGTGGGATGACTGCGGACGTCGTGTCCGATCTTAGAACTTTGTGCGTAAAGCTGAAGGCAGGCTCGTTTCTCGTTGTCAGCGTCAACGCGGGAAGATCAAGCTATCGAGTGAACGACCCAACCGAGCTGAACAGACCCAGAAAGATTCCTGCATTTCGAACTGTTGAGAGCTTGTTGGGAAGCGCATGTTTGGCTGATCGCTTCCGCACGATAGCAGGTCCGAGCGGACAGCCGGAGGAAGTGCCGGAGGATCAGTTCCAGTTTTTTTTGGCCGATGCGCTGCTTTCGTTTCTCATGCATTCGATCGTTGCGTCTGGGCGTACTGCAGGGGCGACCGCCGCGCGATTCATTCCAATGTTCAACTTTTCCCATCGGGATGGCGCGGAGATGGTCACTGTCGGGGGCGTGTTATCCGCGCCGCAGATGGAGGACAAGCTACAGGAAGCCATAAAAGGCATGTGCGACTGGGATAACGCTGCAGGCAGACCCAAGCACACTCGACTCGACCTTATCGAGCTGACGCTCAAAGAAAAGACAACTTTGGACAGGCTGCTGCCGATCGTCGACGGGAAGGAATACTTCAAAGAGTCAAAGGATGCGGGCATCGCGTTGGCGGAGAGTCAGATCGAAAAGTATCGCGAGTGCTACAGACATTTCCCCGTCTTTGTTGAATCACTGATTTAGGTGCCTCCTCGATTCCGGTTTTACCTGCGCGTGCCTGACTAGCGCCCGCCTCGGCGTGAATGGCTGCTCTGCCCTAAGCACTCTTAGGCGTCCCAACGGCCGCTTGTGAGCCGGCACCAACCGTTCGGGTTGAGAACCGCTGGCCGAAGACAACGTCAGCGCACCCTGACGCGGTGCGGGATCGGCGCTGTAGGGTATAAGCACATCCTGCCCGGGATTTGAACCTGCGAATCGCGCATCAGGCCCTGCTGCAAACCCTGTCTTCATATTTCGAAACTCTCATCCCCACTTAATCTTACGCTTCCCTCTAGCCCCGGTGGTCTTGACCAGTGTGGCCGACGTCGCGACACCGACCCCAGCGCTACTTAAGCGGCATACGCTGCGTGATCGATATCGGCAATGAGACGAGGCTGTTCAGGCTTCCACTCGAGCTTCGCGCGGGTGCGTGCGCTGGATGTCGGAGCGTCTATACCTGCGAACATCGCGAACCAGCCGAAGTGCTCGGCCGCCTCGGCTGGCGACTTCGAGACGACCGGAATGTTCAGGCGGCGGCCGATCACCTCGGCGATCGCTTTGAACGGCACGCCCTCTTCGGCAACGGCATGGAAGTGGCCGGCGTCAACGCCGCGCTCGAGCGCGAGCCGGTAGACGCGGGCGGCGTCGAGCCGGTGCACTGCCGGCCAGCGGTTGCGCCCCTCGCCGATATAGGCGGACACGCCCTTCTCGCGCGCGATCCGGATCAGAATCGGCACGAAGCCGTGATCGCCGTGCCCATGCACCGACGGGGCGAGCCGCACGGTGGATGCCCGTACGCCGCGTGCCACCAGCGCGGCCGCTGCTTCTTCCGATTTGCGGGGGAAGGGAGAAGGCTTCGGCGGCACATCCTCCTCGGTCGCCATGCGGCCAGGGGCGAGCAGCGCCACACCGGAGGTCACGAGCAGCGGACGGTCGGAGCCTTCGAGCACCGCGCCAAGCGCTTCGATGGCGCGCTCATCCTCCGCGCAGTTCTCCCGGAATTTCGAGAAGTCATGGTTGAAGGCGGTGTGGATCACGGCATCGGCTTGGGCGGCGCCGCGCCTTAAGCTCTCCAGATCCGCAAGCGACCCGCGATGAATCTCGGCGCCCACTGCCGTGAGTGCCAGCGCCCCCTTGTCCGAACGAGTGAGCCCGAGCACCTGATGGCCGGCGGCGATCAGATCCTTGACGACGGCCGAGCCCACCCAGCCGGTCGATCCAGTGATGAATACACGCATGGCAAATTCTCCAGTTCCTTGTCGGAGACCAGCGTCTCCCCTGGCGTTATTCTGGTAAAGTAGTGAGATTATCGTAGTATAAACGGTAACAGGATGAGCCAGCACATCGGATCTGAGACCTTGCTCGGAACGTATCTTAAGGATCGCCGCGCGAAGCTCGATCCGGCAGCGTTCGGCTTTACGCCGAAGCGTCGCCGCACCCCAGGCCTGCGTCGGGAAGAAGTGGCGCAGCGCGCCAGCATAAGCCCGACTTGGTACACCTGGCTCGAACAGGGACGCGGCGGCGCGCCCTCGGCGGATGTGCTCGAGCGGATTGCGCGGGCTCTGATGCTGACGGATGTCGAGCGCGAGCATCTTTTCTTGCTCGGCCTCGGACGGCCGCCCGATGTGCGCTATCGCAAGGACGAAGGCGTCACGCCACGGCTGCAACGCGTGCTCGATGCACTGGAGCCGTGCCCCGCTCTCATCAGGACCGCCATCTGGAACGTGGTCGCCTGGAATCGGGCGGCGACCGTGATGCTGACCGACTACGGCGCGCTGCCGCCGGACCAACGCAATATCCTGCGCTTCATTTTCCTGGATCCTAAGGTCCGCGCTGCCCAGTACGACTGGGAGAACGTCGCGCGATTCGTGGTGGGCGCGTTCCGGGTGGACGCGGCACGCGCGGGTGCGGCGGCGGAGGTGGAACCTCTGGTCGATGAACTCTGCCGGCGGAGCCCGGAGTTCATGGCCATGTGGCAGGACAACGACGTTCGAAGCCATAACGAGGGCGTTAAACACATACGGCATGCGGTACTCGGCCCGCTCGCCTTCGAATACTCGGCATTCGCGGTCGATGGTCGGCCGGATCTGAGCATGGTTGTCTACAATCCGGCGACGCCTGCTGATGGAGAGAAGATCAGCTCGTTGACCGGCAAGAAGGCCAGGAAGAAATGAGTAACGAAGCGGGCACAGGCCGCCCCGACAACGACCTGGCGTGCGCGAGCACTGGCGAATCCTTTCGCCCGCATAGTCCTGGCGCTGCTCTTCATCGCCATACCGTTCGCGATTGTCGCCGCGCCCTTCAATATGTTCGTCGCGGACAAGTCCCTGAAGCGCTTCGGAGCGCTGCTGCTCACAGCAATTGTCCTGGGTGCCTACTACAGCTACGTGCGCGTCGTCGAGAAACGCCCGGTTCTTGAGCTTTCAGGCCCACGGATGCCGCGCGAGCTCGGTGCGGGCCTGCTCCTCGGGGCGCTTCTCTTTTGTATGACGATAGGCCTGCTCGCCGCGCTCGGCGTTTATCAGGTCACCGGCAGCAACGGCGCCGCAGCGATGCTCGTAACCGTGCCCGCCTTCATCCTCTCCGCGGTTCTCGAAGAAGTCGTCATGCGCGGAGTGGTGTTTCGATTACTGGAGCAGTCGCTCGGAAGTTGGATTGCTTTGGCGATCTCGGCCGCCATTTTCGGTCTGCTTCATTTGCTTAATCCCGGAGCGACGCTGCTGAACGCCGGCGCCGTGATGGTGGAGGCGGGAATTTTGTTGGCGGCGGCCTATATGGTGACGCGCCGCCTGTGGTTCTGCATCGGCATCCATTTCGCCTGGAACTTCACCGAGGGCGGAATCTTCTCCGCCGCGGTCTCCGGCGGTCACACTCAGGGTCTGCTGCAGTCGAAGCTGACTGGACCGGACTGGCTATCTGGCGGGGCATTTGGCGCGGAAGGTTCCCTCGTTGCAATAGCGATTTGTACCGCCGCGGGGGCGCTGCTCGTGGCCAGGGCCGTGAGGAAGGGCAATATCGTGCAACCTTTCTGGTCAGCTTAGCCCAGGCCGTCCATCAGGCGGCGCGCAGCGTGCCGATGGCTTGCAATGCGCTCTGCAGGGACTTCTCGCGCTGCTCGGGGCCGACCTGCAGGCCTTCCGCGACGATGAGTTCCGGATGGGTCACGCCGATGAAGCCGAAGACGCCCCGCAGATAAGTCTCCAGATGTTCCAGCGCGGCAGCTGGCGCGTCCGGGCCGTAAAGCCCACCCCGCGAAATCGCAACGATCACCCGCTTGTTCCCAGCTAACCCTTCAGGGCCCGCGGCGCCATAGCGAAATGTCCTGCCTGCTACGACGATGCGGTCGATCCACGCTTTGAGTTGGCTCGGAATCGTGAAGTTGTACATCGGGGCGCCGATGACCACGATGTCGGCGGCGAGGAATACTTCCAGCGCGCCCTGGCTGGCAGCAAGGTCCCGCTGCAGGGTAGGTGACTCCGGCGCCGCGCCTTGCGCTGCGGCCAGATGCTCGCCCGACAGGTGCGACAGTGGCTCGGCGGCGAGATCGCGATAGGTGATCTCCATGCCAGGCGTGGCCTTGCGCAGCCGCTCGACCACAGCCGCTGACAGCTGCCGGCTGGCAGAATTTGCGCCAAGAATGCTGGCGTCGATATGCAGTAGCTTCATAGTACGTATCCTTCGGGTCGGCCGGCGGTTCGCGCGAAGCGGACCTCTGGTCGGCTCAGTCGCGCGCGAACCACCGGCCGAAAGGGAGTTGGAGCGGGGATGCGCAGGAATCCAGGGACGTGTGTCGACTCCTCTGGCTTTGCGGGTTCGCCGCGCAACTGCCGCTCGAGTTCCTTGACACGCTCTCTCGCGCGGCGCAGCTCCTTGAGCTTTCGCCTCTTGGCAATGACTTGTCCTAACTCCTCGTCACTCATGGCAAGCGCTCCTCTTCGAGATTGAACGACGGGTCGATCGGGATTTGGTCGGCTCTGCCGACACCGAACAATCCCGAATTGAGGCGGAACGTCACGGTGGCAAAGTCCTGGCCGTGGTTCGGCAGCCGGATGCCGCCGTTGGACCAATGACGCATGGTGACCTCGCCGATCACACGGTCGCCGGGCACGCGAAAGCGCAACCCGAGCTGCGAAGCAAAGTCCCAACGCGTGACACTCAGCGTGTCCGACTCGGTTTTGGCCGCCAGCCCGAAGCCGAAATATGCTTTTACCGGGCCTTGCTCGAACAGCTGCCAGCGGCGTGAGAGGGATGCGCCCCAATAGGGATTCGCCATATGCCGCTCCTCCTCGTGCGTTCCGGGCAGGGCGAGCAGCTGTTGGGAGGTAAAGCGAAAGACTCCGAACTCGTAGCGGTCCTCGCTCCAGGTCACCGTCACTGGCAGGACGAGGCTGCCCGTCGTGCCCCAGTAGTGGTATGTTCCGCCCAGTCCGATCTGCACTTCGCAGCTCTCGCACAAGGATTGCGCGTCCGCCGGGCGCGGCGCGTAGCCGGCCGAGAAAAGCAGCACGAGAAAACCAACCGTGATGAACGCCGCACGAGTCCTCGCACCCATGGAGCGAGGCTAGGAGGGCGAGTGCTAGCGCGGTAGCCTCTATTTCTGGATGGAAGCTATCTGCAGGAACGATGTTGGTTTCAGTGCTGCGCACGCGGGGTGCACGGGCAAGGGCACGCAGCCGCCAACGCGCGGCGGAACCGATTGCCCGCAAGAGTTGTTACATGACAACCAACATGTCACGTACGGCGCTCACGCCCGGTGCCATCCACGCCGCCTCTTCGGCGCGCTCCCGGGCATGCCAGGACCCCACGGCGCCTTCGAGAGTCACCAGACCATCCACGACCTTCACGCGGATAAAGCGGGCGTCCAGATCGGAGCTGCGTTTGAGTGCCCGTTCGATGGCTGCCTTCAAGTCTGTCGTTTGCGGATGGGCCTGGAGCGTGATTTCGTTCGATACTCCGGCGACGCCCGCGAGATTCCTGACTATGGTTTCGGCGGCGGTTCGCTGGAAATGCCAGTCGAGTTGACCCGATAGCGTGACCCAGCGGCTTTGGACGTGCACCTGCACCTGGCCGCTGGGGACAAGCGCAGCCCAGGAAATCGAGGCGCGCGCACGCGCAGCGATCTCCTCATCCGCACCGGTGATTGCGTCGGCGACCTTCACTTCAAGGCTGTCAACGACTGCAGCACGCACGCCGACGACACGCTTTACTGCCTGCTCTGCCGCAACCTTCTGAGCGTACGTCGTGACGTAGCCGGATAAGTGGACAGTGCCCTGATCGGCTGTGACGGTGATTTGAGCGGCGGGGATATGCGGCTGCCAGCTGAGCTCATCGAGTACGTCCTGCCGCAGCTTTGAATCATCCATTGTCAGTGCTCCTGAAATGCATAGGCGGCGGGCGTGAAGGCTGCAGTGCTCTTGGGCGCGCTCGCGCTGATCGCAGCGAGAGAGCGGGACGCCTGCGGTTGCAGCCGCAGTGCGTCTTCTTGTTTGAGGTGGTCGATGAGCCAGCGACCTGCCGGTCCTGCCGGGCTGTCGGTCCGATAGATTGCCGACATTGCTACGATGTGGCCCTCGGGCGGAGTCTCCTCGGCGAAAATCTGAACGAGCTCGCCGCTTGCGAGGTCCGCCTCGACTACATGCTGCGGCATGAAGCCGAACCCGAA
>PMHN01000017.1 GCA_003156695.1 Gammaproteobacteria bacterium | reverse complement strand
CATGGAAACGCAAGCGCCGCCTCTGTGCTGCTGAAGCACGGAGCGAGCGTCAGCATACGAGACGAAAAATATCACGCCACTCCGGCCGGTTGGGCCAACCATGCCGGTCACACTGAGGTGCGCAACCTCATCCTGCAAGGCCCGGTCGACCTGATAGAGGCTGTTGAGGGCGGTCTGACAAAGTGCATTCTCGGCATCCTCGCGGAAGAGCCTGACAGACTTAACCGCCCGTTTCGTGATTATCCTCTCTACCCACTTTATGCTGAGGGATGGCATACGCCGCTCGCCTTTGCAGTGGTCCAGGGACGCGTGGACTCGGTGCGCACCTTGTTGGATCAGGGCGCCGATGGTACGGTTCGTAGCCCCGAAGGTCGCAGCCTTTATGAGTTGGCGCAGGAAAAAGGACATGAAGAAATCACGGAGTTGCTGAAGCAACACAAAATCGAAAAGTGAGATCGTCATTAGGACGCTGACGCAAGGAGTTCGGGATGGTTTGTCGGCAACTCTTCCCTAAGAGTCGCAAGGGAAGGGTTGCCCGTGATCCGTACGCAATGCCCGAGGCGGGCCATCGGGCATTCTCACCGAGTTCCGCTCCTTTTTGGTGATATCCTTCCGCCACGCGGTTTTCCTGGGCCGCGGGATGACTTCCTTCCCGCGCCTCCCGACGTATGCCGAGCGAGGTAGCTCAGATGCGCATATTCTCATTGAGATGTCTGCTTTTGGCTGTGCCGATGGCCAGCGCGCTCGCGCAGACGCCGGCGCTGCAAATGAATGTTGTTTACGTGTGCACGGACGGACAAAGCTTCAAAGTCTTTTCCTGCAACAACACCACGGGGGCCTGCGATTATCAGAACTACAAGAAGGGGCAGGCATACCAGCGAGGCGAAGCGCTCCGCGTACAACTAGCTGCTTTGCTCCCGGCAAAATGCCACGCGCAAACGCCAGCCGAAGCGCAGGCCGACCCTCACCGCGGCGAGATTCCACCTGCGCCTTCTCCGTTTCAGGCGCGCCCGAATGCTGGCAGCAACGGCTCGGGATCCGCAGCTGCGGTGAATTCGCAGACCGGGCCCGGCGGATTCAAGGTTGGCGATACCGTGCGCGTTTTGAGCGACGGCTGGCAGGAAGCCAAGATCATCCAGGTGCACGGCCGTTCTTACGTGGTCCATCTGCCGAATGGGATTGACGTTTCAAAACTCTGGCCAATGGAGGTGCGTCGGCTCGGAAGACTCACGGCCGAGGATCACGCGATGGGGCAATACGATCTCCACGATCGTGTGCAAGTGCTGGTCAACGGCAAGTGGATGGAGGGTGAGATCCGTGGGCAGAATCTCAATATGTACGACATAAAGGTGCATGGGGTCGATACGGGCTTCGGCTCTGACATTGTGAACACCACCCCCGAGAATATCCGCATGTCGACCGCCAGAGCCGCCGGCTAGATCGCCACATCAGTCCGCCAAGGCCGTCCCGCACCAGGTGGGTTCTGTGAGCCCATCGACGGTCGCCGCTGCGCTTCCTGTATAGGGTAGGGGGTATGGTATAGTGCGCGGCCCGTACGGCGGCGGACGGCGCCGTAGAGTGCTCAATGGGCAGCCCCAGGGCCCACGGGCGGGTGGTGTGCCCGCACGACGTGCTGTCACAATTACCCCGGTACTCTTACAACTTTAACTTGAGCGGCCAGCATGGATATCCACGATCATTCGGCAACCCCGGAAGGACGCGCGTTTCTCTGGGGCGGCATCGGACTTGGTGTGCTGCTGGTTTTAGTGCTCCTGACCCACGGGTTCGGCCTCTTCGGGGGACGCGGCGCCTCGGGCGAGCAAGCCCCGGCCCTGGTGCACAGGGGCGAGCAGGTCTTCATCCCGGAGAATTCGCCCCTCCGGCAGCGGCTGACGGTGCTGGCGGCGCCGGCNNTCCACGAATTGAAGGTCGCCCTGGGCGATCACGTGCGGCGCGGCCAGCCACTCCTGACCATCGACTCGCCGGACCTGGCCCAGGCCTACGACGATAACGATAAGGCCGCCAGTGCGGCGGTGCTCGCCGCGAAAAACCTCGCCTACCAGCAGGCGCAGTTCAAGATCGGCGCGGCCGCACAGAAAGACCTCGAGCAGGCCCGCAGCGACAACGAGCAGGCGGTCGCCGAATATGCCCGCACGCGTGAGCACCTGCGCGCCATGGGCGGCCCGCCCGACGCCCGCGGTGACGCGCGCCTCCTGACGGTCCGTGCCCCGGTGGCCGGCAGCGTCACGACCCTGACGACCGCCCCGGGCGCGACCATCAATGACGATACCCAGCCGATCATGTCCATCACGGATCTGTCGGTCGTGTGGGTGACCGCGCTCGTCGCGGAGGAGGACGTTGCCAATGTAACGCGCAACCAGGACGCAGAGGTTACCGTCAACGCCTATCCGGGCAAGGCCCTGCACGGCAAGGTGCTGTTCGTGTCAGACGTCATCGAGCCGGACTCGCGACGCGACAAGACCCGCATCGCCTTTCAGAATCCGGACGGGCTGCTCAAGCCAAACATGTTTGCCACCGTCACGCTGCATGGCCCGCAGCTGCAGCGCGTGGTGCTGCCGAGCTCGGCGCTGCTCATGAACAATGACCGCACCAGCGTATTCGTTGCCACGGCGCCGTGGACCTTTGAACGGCGCAGTGTTGAACCGCTGCTCGAGGAGAGTTCACAGGTCACCATCGCCTCGGGCCTCAAGGCCGGCGAGCAGGTCGTCGTAAAAGGCGGGATCCTGCTGAATGATTGACCAGTTCGTCGACTTCTGCCTGCGGCGGCGCATGGCGGTCATTGCGATCGCCGTGCTGCTGAGCCTTTATGGCATTTACGCCTGGGAGACCTTAAGCGTCGAGGCCTATCCGGAACTCGGTGACGTTTCCGCACAGGTCACCACGCAGATGCCGGGCCTCGCCGCCGAGGAGGTCGAGCAGCTGATCACCGTGCCGCTCGAGCGCGAGATCAACGGCACCCCCGGCCTCCTCCTGATGCGCTCCGAGAGCACCTTCGGCCTGTCGCTGATCACGGTTCTGTTTCGCGAGGGCTATGAAGATTACTGGGTGCGACAGCGGCTACTGGAGCGCATCAGCCAGGTGACGCTGCCGAGTGGCGCCTCGCCGTCGCTTGATCCAGTGGCCGGGCCCGGCGGTGAGATCTACCGCTACACGCTCGAATCTGACACCAGAAACCTGCAGGAACTCTCGGAAATCCAGCGCTGGACCGTGATTCCGGCAATCAAGTCCGTACCCGGCGTGGTCGATGACACGAACTTCGGCGGCTTTACCACCGACTACCAGCTGGAACTCGACCCGAAGCAGCTGCAGCACTACAACCTCGGCATTACCGACGTCATCAACACGATCAACAACAATAATGCCAACGCCGCCGGCGGTCGTGTGTCGCGCGGCGACCAGAGTTACATCATCCGCGGCGTCGGGCTCATCAAAGGCCTCGCCGATATCGGTGCGACCGTAGTCACGCAAGTCAACGGCGCGCCAGTGCTAGTGCGCGACCTTGGTCGCACGACCTTAAGCCACCAGGAGCGTGAGGGAATCCTCGGCAAGGACCGCAATCCGGACACGATCGAAGGCATCGTGCTGATGCTGAAGTACCAGAACCCCTCGGAGACCCTGAAGGGCATTCACGCCAAGGTGGCCGAGCTCAACCACGAGCTGGCGCGAGAGGACGTGCGGATCGTGCCCTATATCGACCGCGACGACCTGGTCCGCTCCACCGTGCATAAGGTCGGCCGCACCATCCTTGAGGGCATCACCCTGGTATTCCTGATCCTGATCCTCTTTCTCGGCAGCCCGCGCAGCGCCCTAGTCGCGGGCGTTGCCATCCCGCTGGCGCTGGTGTTCGTATTTTCGCTGCTCAACCTTACCCACGTATCCGCGAACCTGCTGTCCCTCGGTGCCATCGACTTCGGCATCCTGGTGGATGGCGCGATCGTGGTGACCGAGGCTATCCTGCGCCGGCGCGAGGCGATGCCGGACGAGGAGCTCAGCGAGAGCGAGGTCAAGGCGGCGGCGGTGCAGGTGACGCGTCCGATCTTCTTCGCCAGCCTCATCATCATTACCGCTTACCTGCCGCTGTTCTCCTTCGAGCGCGCTGAAGCGAAACTGTTTACCCCCATGGCCTACACCATGGGCTACGCCCTGTTCGGCGCGCTGCTGACGGCACTGGCGCTGGTGCCGGGACTCGCCTATTTCGCTTACCGCAAACCCGGCCGCGTATATCACAACCGCTGGCTGGAATGGCTGACGCACCGTTATGAGCGGGTGCTGTCGGTGTGCATTGCGCAGCCGCGCATTGTCTACGGCATTGCGCTGTTCGCGCTGCTGGCGGTAATCGGACTCGGGGCTACGGTGGGGCGAGATTTTCTGCCGGATCTGGATGAAGGTGCCCTGTGGCTGCAGGTGCAGATGCCCACCGGGCTCGCGCTTAACAGGGCGAGCGATATGGCCAGCGCTCTGCGGCGCGAGATCCTGAAGTTCCCGGAAGTCTCCTACGTGGTGACCCAGACCGGCCGCAATGATGACGGCACCGACCCCTGGACCATGTCGCACATCGAGGCGCCGGTGGGACTGAAGCCCTATGACACCTGGCCGGGCGGGGAGTCAAAGAAGCAATTCGTTGACAAGTTCGCCGCGACCCTGGCACGCACCCTGCCCGGTTATTCAATCGGCATCAGCCAGCCGATCATCGATGGCGTGAACGACATGATCGGCGGCGCTCACAGCCCGCTCGTGATCAAGGTCTATGGCGACGACTTGGGCATGCTGCGCAAGCTCAGCGAGCAGATAGTCGCAGTGCTCAACACCATCCCTCAGACCTCCAGCGCCTCGGTCTTCCAGGAGCCGCCGATCCCGCAGATCAATATAAAGATCGATCGCGAAAAGGCGGCGCGCTACGGCATCAACATCGCCGACGTGCAGAACGTCATTCAGACCGGGGTCGGCCAGGCGCCAGTTTCGACCGTCTACGTCGGCGAACGAGTCTACAACCTCACGGTGCGCTTTGTCGCCACCAGCCGTGATCGGCCCGAGACCTTAGGTAACCTCACGGTGCATACAGCAAGCGGTATGCAGGTGCCGCTGTCACAGATCGCTGACATTCGGGTACAAACCGGCGAGAGCACGGTGACGCGGGAAAACGGCCACCGCAATCTCACTATTCGCATCGACAACCGCGGCGAGGATCTGACCAGCTATCTGAATGAAGCGCAGAGAAAGATTGCCGCTCAGGTGCACTTTGATCCAGCCAAAGTGCGTCTTGAGTGGGGTGGGCAGTTTGAGAACCAGCGGCGCGCAGAGTCGCGGCTGCTGCTGATTCTCGGTCTCGTCATGGGGTTCATGCTGATCTTCCTGACCATCGGAACGCGCTCGTTCCGCCAGGCGCTCCTGATCCTCGGTATCGTGCCGCTGGCTACCCTGGGAGGGCTGATCTCGCTGCATGTCACCGGCCAGACGCTCAACGTCGCCTCGGGCGTCGGCTTCATCGCGCTCTTTGGCGTGGCCGTGCAAAACGGCATCATCATGGTCGCGAACCTGAATCGCATGCGCCAGGCGGGCCTGGAGCTGCACGATGCCATCCTGAAAGGCGCAACCGAACGCCTGCGGCCGGTGCTCATGACGGCCACCGTGGCGACGCTGGGCATGCTGCCGGCGGCGCTCCACACCGGCGTGGGCAGCGACGTTCAGCGCGGTATTGCCACGGTCGTGGTCGGAGGCCTGGCGATCTCCACCGTGCTCACCCTCGTCGTGCTGCCCTCGATGTACCATGTCATCGAGCACTGGGCCGAAGGACGCCATGGAGAAGCGCGATGGGCCTGAACACGCTATCGCGCATCCTGAGCACAGCCCTGCTCGCCACGCTGACCGCCTGCGCCGTAGGGCCGAACTTCAAGCGCCCCGCTCCGCCGACGGCGAGCGACTATGGTAGGGCCACCCCTGCAGACACCACCGTTGCGACGCAGGGCACCGGTGGCGCTGCCCAACACTTCGATGGCGGCGCGGATATTCCGGGCGAGTGGTGGACGCTGTTCAACTCGCAGCCGCTCACCAACCTCGTGCAGCAGGCACTCAGGGCCAATCCGGGCATCGACGCGGCGCAGGCGGCGCTGCGGCAGGCGCACGAACTTTATGCCGCACAACGNNCCAGGCGCATGAGCTCTACGCCGCGCAGCGCGCGAGCTTTCTGCCCACGGTGCAGGGCGGCTTCGACGCCACGCGCGCCAAGAACCCGGTCGGTACGCTCGCCAATCCTACGAACCTCCCGCAGGCAAATCCCTACTACAATCTCTACACGGCCCAACTCACGCTCAGCTACTCTCCTGATGTCTTCGGCGGGCTGCGTCGCACGCTGGAGGCAGCCGGAGCGCAGGTCGATACCGCACGCTACCAGCTCATCGCCACGGATGTGACCCTGAGCAGCAACGTCGTCGTGACCGCGATCCAGGAGGCAGCCTTGCGCGGGCAGCTCGCCACCACCGAGCGGCTGCTCGCGCTGCAGCACCAGATAACGGATACCGCCCGCCAGCAGCGCTCGCTCGGCACCACCAGTGATGTCGATCTTTTGCCGCAAGTCGCCGCGGAGGCCCAGACGGCCGCCAGCCTGCCGCCGCTGCAAAA